>JASHQP010000305.1 GCA_030039095.1 Streptosporangiaceae bacterium | reverse complement strand
GGCGATGCCGCCGGGCACCGCCCACGGGCTGAGCAGCGGGCGCCGGGGGGTGTCCGAGATCGCCCTGACCACGACGGCCGGCCGCCCGGCGGCGCCGTCGAGCAGCATCGCCGACTCCATGTCCGCCGCGAGCGCGCCCTCGCCGGCCAGCCGCTCACGCTGGCCGTGGGCGAACAGGTGGTCCACGGTGACGATCTTGCCGGCCTCGGCGCGCAGCCCGGCCCGGCGCAGCTCTCCGGCCAGCAGCGGCGCGGACGGGCAGGCGACCGACATGGCCGACCCGATCCGGCTGACCTGAGTTCCGACCACGAGGTCACCCGGCTGCTGGTCGGCGGTGACTCCCCCGCCCGTACCCGCGATGGCCATGGCATTGAACGTGACGCCCCGGAGCCGGTCGGCCGCGGTGACCGCCCTGGCCGAGCCGTAGCCGGTGCGCAGCACCTGGCCGTCCGTCCCGATCCCGCGGCGCACGGCTCGCGCCTCGGGCCGCAGCGGAGAACAGACGATCAGCTTGTCGCTCAAGGTGCACCCCTGTTTCCACGTTCATCTGTGCCACCCGGCCCGGCGCCGGTCACGTAGCGGCCGAGCGCGCTGACCGGGAAAACCAGCCGGTACAGGTGGTAGTTGATGTAGAAGTCGCCGGGGAAGCCGGTCCCGGTGTACAGCGGCTCGTCCCAGGTCCCGTCCTCGCGCTGGGTCCGGGCCAGCCAGGCCACGCCGCGGTCGATGCTGCCGGCCTCCGGCGCGCCGGGGCTCCGGTTCCACGCCGCGAGCAGCGCCAGCAGCGCCCACGCGGTCTGGGACGCGGTGGACTCTCCGCGGCCCGCCCAGGCCGGGTCGTCGTAGGAGCGCAGGTCCTCGCCCCAGCCGCCGTCCGTGTTCTGGTGGCTGACCAGCCAGGACACGGCGCGCCGGATCGCGGGCTTGCCCGGGCGGACCCCGGCGGCGATCAGCGCGGGCACGACGGCGCCGGTGCCGTACACGTAGTTCGCGCCCCAGCGCCCGAACCAGGAGCCGTCGGGCTCCTGGGCCCGCAGCAGCCAGGTCACGCCGCGCCGCACCGGCCTGCTGGCGCCCTCGCCCATCGCGGTCAGCGCCTCGATCGTGTGCGCGGTGACGTCGGCAGACGGCGGGTCGGTGACTTCGCCGAAGTCGCAGAACGGCAGCTTGCCCACGAGCCGTGAGGTGTTGTCGGCGTCGAACGCGCCCCAGCCGCCGTCCTTGGACTGCATGCCGGCCAGCCAGGCCGTGGCGCGCGCGTTGGCGGCGGCGATGCCGGCGGCCGGCCACGCCACGCGCCGCAGCGCGAGCACTACCTCGGCGGTGTCGTCGACATCCGGGTAACCGTCGTTGTCGAACTCGAACGCCCACCCGGCCGGGGCCAGGCCCGGCCGGCGGACCTGCCAGTCGCCGGGCCCGTGGATCTCCTCGTCCAGCACCCACCCGGCCGCCGACACCAGCGCCGGGTGATCCGGCGGCAGCCCGGCGTCCGCGAGCCCGACCATCGCCAGGACCGTGTCCCAGACCGGTGACTGGCACGCCTCGAGCCGCCGCACCGGCCCGTCCGGCGAGTCTTCCCAGATCGTGAACCTGTCCAGGCCGGCCAGGCCCCGGCTGATCACCGGGTGGTCGAGGCCGTAGCCGAGCAGGTGCAGCGCGATCAGCGAGTAGACCCACGGCGGCTGGATGCCGCCCCAGCAGCCGTCCTTCTCCTGCCGGGCGATGATCCACTCCGCGCACCGGCGCATCGCCGCCGCCCGGATCGCCTTGGCCGGGGCCAGCCTGGGCAGGCGGCCCTCGTAGCGGTGCAGCACCCGGTCGAGCCCGTTGAACACCACCGACCAGGCGTCCGGCCCGCCGTCCCGAACGTGGCCAGACCCGGACGGATGCAGCTCGTTCAGGCCAAACGGGAGAGCTGCGACCGGTCGCAGAGAGCCAACGATCGCCAGCGGCACAATGGTCTGGCGTGCCCAGCACGCCCAGTCGTACACGTTCAGCGGGAACCAGGCCGGGAGATAGATCAGCTCCGGCGGGATGACCGGCAGGTCGTCCCAGGACCACTGGCCGAACATCGCCAGCCAGATGCGCGTGAACACGCGGGTGGCCGGGATGCCGCCCCGGGCCGCGATCCACGCCGCGGCACGGGTCATGTGCTCGGCGCCGGGGGCGTCGCCGGCCAGCCGGAGCGCGACGTACGCCTCGACGGTCGTGGACAGGTCGGCGTGGCCGCCGCGGAAGTTGGCCCAGGTCCCGTCCTCGCGCTGGCAGGACCGGATCCACCGGGCGGCGGCCGCGGTCTCGTCGGCCGTCCGGATCCCGAGGAACTCGCGGAGCAGCAGGTCCTCCGCGTCCATGGTGACGTTGGTCTCCAGTTCGCCCTGCCACCAGCCCTGCTCGTGCTGCAGCCCGAGCAGGTGGCCGACGGCACGGTCGAGCGCCGCCTTGCCCGCCTCGGCAGTCGCTGGCGCGCCCTGCCCGGCGTGTGTCACGGGGCTCGGGGCCATCACCGTCGCACCTCCGCTCGCTTCACCCTGCTTCACCACTGGACCCTGCTTCACCACTGGCGCGCCGTGATGAACTCGGCGATGTGGGCGAATTCCGCCCGTACGTCCTCGGGCATGTCGGTCTCGGCCAGGCACTTCTCCGCCGACGCCAGCGCGGTATCGGCCTCGGCCTCGGCCCAGTTCCGGCCGCCGGCGGCCCCGACGAGCGCGGCGGCGTGGGCCAGTTCGGCCTCGGTCAGCGCCTCCGGCTTGGCCAGCAACTCGCCGAGTTCCCGGCCCGGCTCGGTGCCGCCGGTCAGCGCCGCCACGACCGGCAGCGACTTCTTCCTGGTCCGCAGGTCGGACATGACCGGCTTGCCGGTCACCTCCGGTGCGCCCCAGATGCCGAGCAGGTCGTCGGTGAGCTGGAAGGCGAGGCCCACGTGCGCCCCGAAGCCGGCCAGCCCCATCGCCAGATCCGCCGGGGCGCCCACGTAGATCGCGCCGATGCTGCAGGCGCACGCCATCAGTGCGGCGGTCTTGTCCCCCGCCATCTGCTTGCACTCTTCGAGGGTCACGTCCTCGCGGCGCTCGAACGCGAGGTCGGCGCCCTGGCCGGCGATCAGCCGGTGCACCGCCGCGTTCAGGCACCGGGACGCCCACAGGCCCTGCGGCGCGGGGCCTTCCAGCAGCAGGTCCTGGGCCAGCGTCAGCAGCGCGTCACCGGCCAGGATCGCCGCGCCGATCCCGTATACGGTCCAGGCGGTCGGGCGGTGCCTGCGCTCGGTGTCGCCGTCCATGATGTCGTCGTGCAGCAGCGAGAAGTTGTGCACGAACTCGACGGCGGCGGCCGCTGGCACGCCCCGCTCCGGCGCCGCGCCCGCGGCCCGCGCCGACAGCACGGCGAGCGCCGGGC
>JASHQP010000304.1 GCA_030039095.1 Streptosporangiaceae bacterium | reverse complement strand
CAGATGATCATCAAGGCCGCGGCGGATCTGCTGTCGGGGCCGGGCGGGCTCGCCTCCTACCTGCGGACCCGGCTCGCACCCGATACGGTCGCGTCGGTGAGCCTGCCGCTGGACGTCGGCACCGCCACCGAGGCCATCCCGGTCCAGCTGCGCCGCGCGGTCGCGGTGCGCGACCGGGGCTGCCGGTTCCCGGGCTGTGACCAGCCGGTCGCGGCGTGCCAGCCGCACCACGTCATCCCCCGCGCCCAGGGCGGCCCGACCTGCCTGGCCAATGTGCTGCTTTTGTGCACGTTTCATCATCTGATCGCGATCCACCGGTGGGGGTGGGGCATCGACCTGCACCCCGACGGCACCGTGACCGCCACCAGCCCCGACGGCGACAAGACCCTGCACAGCCACGGGCCACCACCCGCCGCAGCCGCCTGACCGCGGTCCGCTAGTCGGCCAACACATAGTGCCGTCCTCCCGGCGGTTGACAGCTCGCCCCCGTTGTGCCAGCGTGTCAACTATACGGTAGCGTATATTTGCGCCCTGGGGGCTGGGCCAGGCGCTAGGCAGGAGGAGTCTGCGATGCAGGTTGGGCTGGTTGCTTTCCACTACCCACGTCCCGAGTACCGGGCCCAGATGCTGAGCCGGGTGCACCGGGCGGCCGAGGTCATCGGGGCCGAACCTGGCTGCCTGGGGGTCGACTGCTGGCTCGGCGAGGACGGCACGGTGATCGTGACTACCGGAAAGTGGGACTGCGAGGGGTCGTTCGCATCCGGGTTCGCCGCTGCGCGGGCCGCCGGTGTCGACTTCACCTTCGACGAGCGCGAAGTCCGTCCCCGCGAGATCTTCCGGCTGGCCTGCACCTGAGGCCTGCGCGTTACTTCTTGGCTTTCGCGTCCACGACCGTGGATACCAGGCCGGTCTTGACGTCGTAGACGTGCCCGGAGACCAAGACCTGCGACGGGACCTCCTGCGCCCACAGAACCCGCTCGACGTCCGTGCGAACCGTGCGCTCTGGGTCCAGCACGGGCGTATCGGCCAGGGTGCGCTCGTCGACGCCGATCCGCTGGGCGAAGCCGTGCCGGAGTTCGTCGTCGGCCAGCAGGCCCGATCCGCAATCGGTGTGGTGGATGATCGCGACCTCGAACCACGGGCCCTCCGGTGCCTTGGACTCCACCAGGTAGCCGATGTAAGAGATGTCCCTGATGATCGCCGGCGTGATCCTGCCCCCGATGTTGCGTTCAACCACGGCCTCGCCCATCCCGACGCCGAGAGTCTGGGCCGGATCGACCCGGGGGTCGATGCACGTGACGATGTAGAGGCTCAGGAACGGGAGGAACGGAAGCCTGGGCACGTTGAGGCGGGCGCCGGTGGCGGCGAAGGCCCGGTTACGGTCAAGGAGCGGAGCGATGTTCGACATGAGTTCATCGTTCGTCGCCTGCCCCGAGGACCGCGAGCGGCAGAACTGCCGGATCCCGCAAGGATCCTGCCTGCCAAGGCCAGAACCGGCGGGTGGCGGGGGCCCAGGCGACGAGGTGGCTCAGGATCGCAGCGTGCGGCCCTGGTAGGTGGCCCGGTAGGCGGTGGGCGTCGTTCCAGCGTCCCGCGCCAGGTGCAGGCGAAGGTTGGTGGCGCTTCCCAGGCCGCTGCGGGCGGCGACGTCGTCGACCGGCAGGTCCGTGACCTCGAGCAGGCGGCGCGCCTCGCGGATGCGGGCGGCCAGCTGTACGCACAGGTCGATCCCGGCCGCCAGCCCGGCGCTGGTCAGCACCGAGCCCTCGTCGATCCACAGCACGTCAGGGTCGACCTTGACCATCGGGTACCGGGCCGCCAGTCCCGGGGTGGGGGCGCAGACGGTGAAGCTGTACTGCCCGGCCTGCCTGCGGTCGCCGAAGACCTGCGCGGGGATGGCCAGGTCGAAGGCCTCGACCGAGGGCAGCGCAAGGGCGGCCACGGCGTGCACGGCCACGAGCCTAACCTCCCGCCGCTCAGCCCTCCGCGGTACCCGCCAGGGTGGGCAGCAGGTAGCGAATCCGGGTCCGCAGTTCTCTGGCCGTAGCCCGGAACGCGTCGAGATCGGGCGGGTGCGCCTGCGCCGGATTTGGGATGCTCCAGTGCACGCTGGCCGATTCCGTCGGCAGCTCGCCGCAGTTCTCCCTGGCCCTGTCGCACAGCGTGATCACGCGCGTGAAGCTGTCGTCCGCGACGTCACTCAGGTGCGCCGGCCGGTGGCCGCTGATGTCCACGCCGTGCTCGGCCATGGCGGTCACCGCGAGCGGGTGCAGGGAGCCGGGGCTGATACCCGCGCTGCGGGCCGTCACCCGGCCGCCCCCGAGGTGGTTCAGCCAGCCCTCGGCCATGGGGGACCTCGAGCTGTTGCCGCTGCAGATGAACAGGATCCGGGCGGGCTGGCGTGGTTGCCCGGCCGGCGGGACCCCCGCCTCGGCCAGCAGCCCGGGGTGGATCTGGCTGGCCAGGCCGGCGACCGCACCTGCGACGGCGTCGAGGTCCAGCGCGTGATAGCTGTCCCTGCCGTCGGCCGTGCTGCGCCGCGCACTGACCAGGCCAGCGTCGCGGAGACGCGCCAGGTGGTATGAGACCAGGCTTGGCGGCTGGCCGGTGCGCGCGACGATCTCGCCAGTCCGCAGATCGCCGGGCACGAGCAGGCCGACGATCGTCCAGCGCAGGTCGTGGGCGAGGACGCCGAGGACCGGGGGAGAAGACGCGACAGCCATGGCCTCATTATGACAAACTAAATTGAACTATTTTAGCAAGCTTGACCAATCGCGCCGATGGCCGAAGGCAGGTGAGCGATGCGGGCCGCTGATCCCGGCGGATACAGGCCCGGCGAGCAGACGCCCGCTGTGCCGCACCTCCGCCACGACGTATCGCTGCTGACGATCGCGCGGGAGTGGGGCCGGATGGGCTGCATCGGGTTCGGCGGGCCCCCGGCGCACATCGCGCTGCTGCGGGCGCTGTGCGTTGACAAGCGCGGCTGGATGTCCGCTCGCGAGTTCGAGGACGGCGTCGCGGCCGCAAACCTGCTTCCTGGGCCGGCCTCGACCCAGCTGGCGATCTTCTGCGCCTGGCGGCTGCGCGGCCCGCGGGGCGCGCTGGTCGGCGGCGCGTGCTTCATCGTTCCTGGGCTGATCGTCATCCTGGCGCTGTCAGCGGTTTTCCTCGCCGCTCACCCGCCCCTCTGGATCAGGGGCGCCGCGGCGGGCGCGAACGCAGCGGTCCCGGCCGTGGCGCTGAGCGCGGCCATCGGCCTGGCCCCAGCAAGCTGGCGCAGGGCCGGCACGGCGCGCGGGGCCGGCCCTGCGCGCCCGGCCCGGGCCAGGTGGGTTGTTTTCCTGGTGATCGGCGGCGTCGCGGCGGCCTTGATTGGCCCTTTCCTGGTGCTGATCCTGATCGGCTGCGGCCTGGTCGAGATGCTGCTGCGAGATCCGCCACGGCTGCCGTCCCGGGGTCATACGGGGGCTCTGCTGCCGTTGCTGGCCGCTCCTGCGGTAGCCACCGGCGGCCTGCTGTCGGTGGCGTGGGTGGCCTTCAAGGTCGGCGCCCTGTCTTACGGGGGCGGCTTCGTCATCATCCCGCTCATGCAGCACGACGCCGTGCACACGTACCACTGGATGACCAGCGCCCAGTTCCTCAGCGCGGTCGCGCTGGGCCAGGTGACGCCGGGGCCGGTCGTCCAGACCGTGGCCGTTGTCGGTTACGCCGCCGCCGGCGTCGGCGGCGGGCTGCTCGCCTCGGCGGTCGCCTTCACCCCATCGTTCGTGTTCGTGCTGGCGGGTGGCCCCCGGTTCGGTCAGCTGCGCCGTAACGCCAGCGTCCAGGCCTTCCTGACCGGTGCGGGGCCAGCGGCCATCGGTGCGATCGCCGGGGCCACGATCCCGCTCGGCCTCGCCCTCTCGCACTTGTGGCAGTTCGGCGTGCTCGCCGTCGCGGCGGTGTGGCTGGTGGCGCTGCGCCGCGGCGTGGTCGCCGCCATCGTTGGAGCCGGTGCGCTCGGCGTTATCGCCGCGCTCGCCGGAGCG
The DNA here is from genome assembly GCA_030039095.1 of Streptosporangiaceae bacterium. The sequence goes on along the minus strand of JASHQP010000304.1, from coordinate 7,766 downwards.
CCTCTAGGCTGAGCGCGAGGGTCCGATGCGGCCCTGGCTGCCGGCGGTCTCCGCCTGGCGCCGGGCCTCGCAGATGGGGGAGCATCGCCGCATGAGCATTTTCTGGTCGGGCGCCCGTCATGCATAACGTCGGCATCGTCCTGCATCCACAGCGCGAGTCGAAGGAGGCGGTCGACGCCATTCTCGGCTGGGCCGAGCAGAGATCCATCGGGGTGCTCGGCATCGTCTCGGAGATCAGCCGCCTGCGCTGCGCAGCGGTCGGCGTCACCCCTGAGGAACTGGGACGCCGCTCGGACCTCATCGTCAGCCTCGGCGGAGACGGCACGATGCTGCGCGCGATGCGGCTCGCTGATCAGCAGCGCGCTCCGGTCCTCGGCGTGAACTTGGGCAAGCTGGGATTCCTTGCCGAAATCGATGTGCCGGAACTGCCCGACGCGCTCACCGCTGTCGACGCGCAGGACTACTCGATCGAGCCGCGGCTGGCCGTCGACACGGTGCTGGGCGGGAAGACGGTGACCGCCTTCAACGACATCGTCGTGGTGCGGGTGCCGGGGAACGGCAGCGCCGCGGTCTCGATCCGCATCGATGAGGAGTCGTTCATCCGGTACCTCGCGGACGCGGTCGTCGTGGCCACTCCGACCGGCTCCACCGCGTACAGCTTCTCGGCAGGCGGCCCGATCATGAACCCCCAGATCGAGGCGCTGCTGGTAACTCCGGTCGCGCCACACTCCGCCTACAACCGCGGCCTGGTGCTGTCGGTGGCGGACACCCTGGCGCTGGACATCCTCCCCGAAAGCGGGGAACTCGCGGTGGAGGTGGACGGCCAGGTGGCCGGCCGGCTGGCCGGGGGCGACTGCATCGAGCTCACGCCCCGGCCCGGCGCCGCGCGCGTGATCCGCCTGGGCCGCATGACGTTCTACGAGCGCGCCAGGCGCAAGCTCCGGGTAAGCGATTCGGCGGAGGTGCGTGCGGGCCTGTAGCAGGCCGCTAACCGCGCGGGACACCGCCGCTCACCCCGGCGAGCGCCGGCTGGAGCAGCCAGTCATCGAGGTGAGTGAGCCGCATGATCCTGGTGACGGCCGGAGACGGCCTGGTCAGCTCCAGCTTGCGGCCCACCTGCGCGGCGTATGCGTTGACCCGGATCAGAGCGCCGAGGCCGCACGCGTCGCAAAAGGCCAGCTCGCTCAAGTCCGCGCTGACCGGGCCGTCACACCGGTCGATGACGTCGGTGACGTAACGGACGGTCCGCTCCACCGTGGCCACGTCCAGGTCTCCCCGGATTGCCACGGTCACCACGCCGTCCGCTGATATCTGGCAGCTCAGCTGGATCAGGTCATCCGGCCGGACGGCGGCGTTGGCCAGTGCCTCCGCCGCGGCTGCCACGTCGGCGGCTGTCCCATCGTGGTCCGTGACCCCTGGGGCGCCGCTGATCATGAATTCTCCTTGCAGGTTCGGACGAGCTGCCAGAGCGCCGCAGGTCGTGCGGCCGCTGCGTGGGGTAGCTCGTGGGGCCAGGGAAACAGACGAGTCTGGGAATTTACCAGGTGAGACGTCTGTAACTGCTGAAGACGTGCCGTGGCGCTGGCCTTGATGCGCAAATTTGCGTGCGTCATGGCAGCTTCCAGTCGACGGGCTCGGCGCCTTGCTCCTCGAGCAGACGGTTGGCGCGGCTGAACGGTCTCGACCCGAAGAAACCGCGGTCGGCCGAGTTCGGGCTAGGATGGGCCGATTCTACGCTCGGCACGCCGGGCATCAGCGGGGCCAGGTTGCGGGCATCGCGGCCCCACAAGATCGCCACGAGCGGGGTGCCGCGGCCGGCGAGCGCCCGGATGGCCTGCTCGGTGACTTCTTCCCAGCCCTTGCCGCGGTGAGAGCCCGGCCGGCCGGGCTGCACGGTCAGCACCCGGTTCAGCAGCATGATCCCGCGTTCGGTCCACGGGCTGAGGTCGCCGTTGGCGGGCGCCGGGTAGCCGAGGTCGTCGCGGTACTCGCGGAAGATGTTGACCAGGCTCGCCGGCAGCCGCCGCACCTCGGGTGCCACCGAGAAGCTGAGGCCGACCGGGTGTCCGGGCGTGGGATACGGGTCCTGTCCCACGATCAGCACCCGCACGTCGGCGAACGGCTGCTGGAAGGCTCGCAGCACCAGGTCACCGGCGGGCAGGTACCGGCGGCCAGCCGCGACCTCCGCACGAAGGAAGTCACCCATGGCCTCGATGCGGCCGGCCACCGGGTCCAGGGCGTCAGCCCAGCCCGGATCGACGATCTCCCGCAACGGCCGTCCTGCCATGGCCCACAACTCTATGGGCAACGGCGGGGCGGGTGTGCTGGCTTGGGGCAACGGCGGGGCGGGTGTGCTGGCTTGGGGTCTTCACGCGAGCGTCGTCCTGGCCTACGCTCGCTGGGAGGTGATCCCATGGACGACATCGCCGACCGGTTCCTCGAGTTGGTGCACGATCTCGACGAGGTCACTCGCGGCCTCACTCCGGATCAGGCCCACGAAGAGTTCGACGAGACCACGCTGCAGGTGTTCTGGAAGAGATGGCCGGAGGTGTCGGCCTGGGCCGGGTCGCTGTGGCGCCTGCTCTCCGAGGAACTGTCCGAGCCGTCCTCGCCGCACATGGACCCCGAGCTCGATGAGGTCGGGGACAGCGGCTGACATCGAGGCGGGATAGCGCCATGGCAAAGCTCGAGGACCTGATGCACACCGGCGTGGTGACAGCCACGCCGGACACCACGGTGAGCGAGGCGGCGGCCAGCATGGTGCGCGCCCGGGTCGGGTCGGTGATCATTCTGCAGGGCTCGTTCCTGGCGGGCATCCTCACCGAGCGGGACGTGCTGCGCGCGGCCGCCTCCGGCGAGGATCTGTCCGCCTCTGCGGTATCGGCCTGGATGTCCCCGGATCCGCAGGCCGCGAGCCCGGACATGTCGGCCGAGGAGGCCGCGCAGATCATGCTGCTGAATGGCTTCCGTCACCTGCCGGTGCTCGACGGTCGCGCGGTCTGCGGCGTTGTGAGCATCCGGGACCTGTTCGCCGCCAAGATCCGGCGACCGGCCGGCTGACGCCGGCGCCTGCGCAGGACCGCAAGGAGTGCCACGTCCGATGTCGGAGCCCGCCGCGGGTCTGGCCGCCACGGGCCCAGTCGCTTCCGAGTGCCTGGAGCTGCCCAGGCCGGGGCGGCTGGTGCGCACCGCCGGGGTGAACCTGGCCGAAGCCTTCGGGCTCCCTACCGGCGCCTACCTCCTCGCGGCGTCGCTCGGGGGCCGGGAAGCCGGAATGTGGGCGATGCTCGCCGCCATCTGGCTCACGGCCGGCACCCGCAGGATGGCGTCCGGAGCCGTTCCCGTGCTGGTGACGATCTCCCTGATCGTGCTGACGGTGCAGACCGTGATCGCCATTGCCGCCGGCAACCTGCTGATCTTCCTCGTGCACTTCCCGCTCGCAGACCTCGGCCTGTGCACCCTGTTCGCCCGGACGGCGCGCGGGGACAGCCCGATCTGCGCCCGGCTGGCCGCCGAGGTGATCGGGCTGCGCTGCCCGGCCGCGCACCAGTCCCGCATGGACGGCTTCTTCCGGCAGGCAACCCTGCTGTGGGCCGGCGTCTTCGGCCTGCTGGCGGTCAGCCTGGCGGTCCTGCTGGCCACGATCCCGCTCGGCGTCTACGTGCCGGTCTGGGCGGCCACGACCATCACGTTCATCGCCATCGGAATCGGCGCCTCGATCCTGTGGATGCGGTCCGTCCTGCGCAGGTTCGGCATCGGGTTCCGCTTCGCGCCAGCTGCGGCGGTGTAGCCGGGGCGCGGTGTAGCCGGATCGCGGCGCAGTCAGGGCGCGGTGCGGCTGGGCGCGGCCTCCAGCTCGGCCAGCTCGGCCCGGGTTATCGCCTCGTGTTGCTCCTCGTCGCGGCGGGCCGCGGCAGGGCTCCAGCGGCCACGCAGCAGCGGGATGGTCAGCAGGAAGAGCGCGGCGCCGGCGAAACACAGCCAGTACCAGCGCTTCCACTGGCCCGGCGCGCTGGCCGCGGCGTCGCGCACGGTGGTGCCGTGAGCCTCCAGGTAGGGGAATACCTGCGGCGGGACCTTGGACAGCGCGGTCAGCTGCGCCGAGTACGGCTTCAGCTTCTCGAGTACCGGGGCGACGGAGATCACGCCCTCGATGGCCGTCCTGTTGCTGTCGATCGTGGTGAGGACGCCGAGGCCCTTGGCGCCGCCGCCGGCCGCCGCGATGGCCTGGTCGAGGAGCCTGGGCGGGATCGCGGATGGAGTCGGGTATGAGATCAGCTTGGTGAACAGCGCCTGGTGCGCCTGGATCACGGTGAGCTCGGGGGCGAACGTCTGCGCGTCGAGGACCTGGGTCTTGTACTTCGTCACGGTGGCGACGACGTCCGGGTGCGACTGGGCGAACGCGATCTCACTCTTGTAGGTGACCGCGTATGACGCCGCCGTGGTCCCGTAGTTGACGAGCGGGGTGACCGAGGTGATGACGAACGGGATCACGAGGAACGCGGCGAAGATCAGGGCCCTGATGATCCAGCCCCAGATGGCCAGGCCGGTGGCGATCAGCGCCGGGTTCCTCGCCTCCACGGTCTCGGTGAAGCAGGCCATCCAGGGCGGGTAGGCGATGCCGAGAAACAGCGAGAGCAGCGCCAGGATCACCGCGAGCGTGTAGTAGCCGGGGTGGTGGCCCGCCTGTTCCAGGTACACGACGGTCATCAGTGCGGTGCCGATCCCGCCGATCACCATGAACGGCTTCCGCACCCGGACCAGGTCGGCGATCATGCCGATCAGTATCACCGCGATGACGTTGAAGCCCCAGTTCCAGTTCAGCAGCCCGTTGGCGTTCTTCGTCGAGAATCCGAACACGGTGGACAGGTAGATCAGGCCGAACCCAACCGACGTGTAGTAGACGAGCAGCAGCGTGGACACGCCGATCGCGGCGATGACGATGTCGGGCCGGAGCAATTGGCGGAACGGATGCCGCAGCATCGAATCGACGTCGAGCCCCTTGGCCCTGGCCTCGATCAGCGCCCGGTCCCTCATGGTCACCATCAGCTGGTCGCGCAGCCGCGGGGAGAGCTCCCGCAGCCCGGCCAGCGTGATCAGGAACACGACCAGGCCGACGATCCCGCAGATGCGGTACTCGTGGGTCCAGAACCGCGAATCGGGGACGAACGCGGGGATGGTGTTCGTCGCCACCGCCGTGACGATCAGGCTGCCGAGCACCGGCCCGGCGGTCCAGAAACCCATCGCCGTCGCACGGCCGACCTGCGGGGAGTAGTCGCGGATCAGTGCGGGCGTGGCCACCAGCGTCATGCCCTCGATGACGTTCACGATGAAGAACTCGACGGCGAAGACCCATGCGCTGGTCGCCGTCGGCAGCACGTACGCGACCAGGATGCCGCTGATCAGCAGCCCGAAGACCAGCAGGTTGGCACGGCCGAGCCGGTCGGCGAGCCCGGCGAACAGCGACCCGAACGCGCCGATCAGGTTCCCGACCGCCAGGATCACCACGAAGAACGTGAAGCTCATGTGCAGGTTGACCAGCAGCAGCGTGGACACAGACCCGCCGACGTAGAGCTCGTAGTACAGCGTGATCGTCGCGAGCACGGTGACGGTCAGGTAGAGCACGCGCCGCCCGTTCGACGGGTAGTGGTCGAGCTCGCGGCGCCACACCCACGCGAACTCGGACGCCGGCGCCTCGCCGCCGAACTGAACCAAGAGGATGCCGATGGCCAGGAACATCAGCCCGAGGGCCAGCCCGATCAGCGGCAGTGTGCTCTCGTAGAGCTCGATCTGCCCGCGGACGCCGTCGTCGCTGCTGACGGCTGCCTGAACGCTGCGTGCCGTCTCCGTGAGCGAGAGGTCGGGGCTGACCAGCTGGGTGACCCCGCCCGAGGCCAGGGTCACCTCCTGGTTCTCGGTGATCTTCAGTGGCATCCCGGTCTCCGGGTCCACGAAGTACGTGTTGGTCGCGCTGTAGTACTCGCCCGGCGACTGCCCGAACGAATTCCTGGGCTCGGTGCCGAACCTGGTCGGCGCCACCTTCTCCACGTAGCGGTAGGTGAGGATCCCGGCGATCCTGGCGGTGCCCGCGTACCGGGCCGGTTCCGTCCGGCCCGCGCCGATGTCGAAGACCCGGTACGTCTGCCGTTGCGCGCCGAACGGCCAGACGAACCCGATCCCGGTCATGCGCACCGAGTATTCGGGCTTGCCGTTCACCGGGTTGGTGATGTAGGCGCCGCAGCAGTGGACGAGTTGGCCGGTTCTGCGGTTGAGGGCCTCACGGAACGCGACATACGCAATCGGCGCCCGGTTGGTGGTGTCCTGGACGGCGACGAAGCCGTCCCAGACGGCCGCGCCGCCGCTTCCGGCCACGTCCGCGCCCTTGGTCGTCTCCGTGACCAGCACGGAGACGCCAACCAGTTCCTTCTCCCTGGCCGGGCTGAAGTACGACCCGGTTCCTGCCAGCTGGACGATCTGGTATTCGTCCAGCGGGAACTCGATCACCGACGGCGCGACCCAGAACCGCAGCAGCACGGCGACCACCAGCAGAAACGCGCCGAGGATCGTGAGGATGAACCCGCTGACCCTGCGCATAGGAGCCTCCAGCGCGCCGCCGCCAGGCGGAACAAGCCTGCTGTATCGCTACAACCCAGGCATGTTAGGGCCAATGCACGCCGCGGTCTACTGATGAGTAGGGTATTCAGCCCTGCCGGCCGAGCGCCGGCCCGAACGAGCGCTCGACCTGACTGGCGAGCGCGTCGACGTCCCAGGCTTGCGTACCGGCGATCGTGATGATCGGCTGCGGGGTGTTGTAGAGCGCTACCTCGTAGCCCCGGGCGCTGACGATCTGCCCGTTGATCCAGCCGGACTGCTCACTGGCCAGGTACGCGACGATCGGCGCGATGTTGTCCGGTGAGCGCTCGGCGCCGGAGGCGGTCACGGTCCGGCGGCGCTCGGCCGGCACAGATTCCGTCATCCGGGTGGCCGCGCCGGGCGAGATGGCGTTGGCGGTCACGCCGTACCTGCCCAGCGCGTTGGCGCAGGAGTAGGTGAGGCCGACGATTCCCATCTTGGCGGCCGCGTAGTTCGGCTGGCCTGGCGCCCCGTGCAGTCCGGACACCGACGTGAAGTTGATGACGCGATTCTGCGCGGACTCGTCGCGCAGCGAACGCCAGTGCGCCGCCGCGAACTTCGTGGTGTTGAACGTGCCCCTCAGGTGGACCCGGATCACGTCGTCCCACTCTTGCTCGGACATCGTGAAGACCATGCGGTCCCGCAGGATGCCCGCGACGTTGACCAGCACGTCGAGCCGGCCGAACTGCTCGATGGCCGCGGCGACGAGGCCCTCGGCGCCGTCGTGGTCGGAGACGTCGGCGAGGTTCGCGACCGCCTTGCCGCCCGCCTCGCCGATCTCCGCGACGACCTGCTGGGCCGGGGCCTCGTCGCTGCCCGACCCGTCCAGGGCGGCTCCCAGGTCGTTGACGATCACGGAGGCCCCCTGCGCGGCGAGCAGCAGCGCGACCGACCTGCCGATCCCGCGTCCGGCACCGGTCACGATCGCGACCCGGCCATCGAGTCGGCTCATGGGATCACCAGCCTCTCAGCAGGCGGTTTGATTTCCTAGAATTGCCTTCTGAAATTAGCTTCTTGGTGGCCAGGCCGGGCTGTCAAGAGCCGTCGGCGCCGGATGGGATCATGGAAGGGCCAGCCCGGGCGGGGGCCGCAACGGATCGGTGAGCGATGGAGAAAGAACGGCGACCCGCGCC
>JASHQP010000303.1 GCA_030039095.1 Streptosporangiaceae bacterium | reverse complement strand
GGAGGCGCTGCCGGTGATCCGGGTCTGCCACGTCAGCCACGTCCGCGCCGACCCCTGCCCGTCGTCCTCATGTCCGCCCTGGGCATGGAACGCGGCCAGCACCCGCGACCGCGCCGCCGTGTGCATCGACGCCGCCCGCTCCAGCCCGCGCAGGCACTCCGCCTGCACCGCCGTGGGCATCGACGCGACGTCGGCGGTGGCCAGCCAGCCCAGCCCGGCCGCGACCATCGCCATCGCCTGCGCGGCGGTGGCGGGAGCGGGTGCGGCGGGCACCTGACCGGCTGGGCACATGACCCCGGGACCCTCCTCATCGAGCACTATTCGACTGTTAGTTCGATGATAGAGCAGGGGTCCGACAATTCCGGGACCTTGGCGGTGGTAACCGGGCACGAGCAAGAATTTCTGGATTTTTCTGACGGCGCGTACCCAAGGCCCGGCGAAATCCTGAACAGGGAAGGTTTCACGCTGCTGGGCGGAGCCTGGGTGGGACTGGTGGGACTGGTGGTACGGGACCGAACGGTTCAGCCGCCGGAGACGTGGACTTCGTACCAGTAGCCGCCGTTGAGGTTGATGTCGTTCCCGGTGGCCTGGCCGGGGTGGCTGTCGCCGATGTAGGTGTACAGCGGGTGCCCGTCGTACGTGGCCTGGATCGTCCCGTCGGTGCGCTTGATCGTGCCGAGCGTGCCGGTGACACCGGGTCCGGCCTTCTGCGCGCCATAGACCGGCGGCCAGTAGGCCGCGCAGCTCCCGTAGCAGGCTGACGTCGTCGACGTGTCCGGGGCGAACCAGTACAGCGTCATGCCCTTGGAGTTGGTGAGCACGGTCACGCCCTTGATCTGGATCGTCTTCAGTACCTGCCCGGAAGCCGCCGACGAGGATGACGCCGCCGCTGGGGCGCTCGGCGCGGTGGCCGCTCCGGCAACCGCGACCCCGAGCAAGATCAGGGCCAGCACCGAGACCCCGCCGACCGGCGCCCGGGCGCCGGGCAGGCGTTCAGGAGCCCTGGCCAGGCCGTGCGCGGCGTGCTGCGGCCCCGGGGTCAGCATGAACGCGGCCAGGACCGCGAATCCCGCGACCTCGATCAGCCCGGCCACGACCCCGGCTGTGGTGCGAACCTCGCGGAAGCTGAACAGCCCGAACCAGATCGACAGCAGGTAGCCGCCCAGGGTGGACAGCATGAACAGCGCCCCAGCCGCGGCGGCGAGTCGGCTGCCGAGCAGCACCACCGCGGCGAGCACGAAGGCGGCAATGACCTGCAGCAGGAACAGCACGCCGATCGTCGGAATTGTCCGGTAACCGGTCAGGTACAGGTCAAGGTGGATCGCACCGGTGACCACGAGCAGCCCGGCCCCGGCGACCCGCAGGGCAAGTGCCTGCCGTGTCCGCAGCAGGTGATTCGCACGATTTGAGCGATTCGGAAAGCCCGGGTGCCCTGCATCCGGCCTCCGCTGCACGTGCCGCTGGTGGTGAGGGCGGTACGACGTGCTCATACCTCATTGCACGGCTCTGCGGCCGCCGCGGTTCAGGCGGTGGCCGCGGTTCAGGCGGTGGCCGGCGACGCCTCCGACGTGCGGGCGCTACCCGGGCGGTCCGAGCCGCCCCATGCCCCCGGCCGGCCAGGAGGCCGGTCAGTCCCGGGCCAGGGCATCGAGTGACGTAAGAACAAGGTCACTCAGTTCGCGGTCGCCTTCGATGGCGGCATCCAGCTGGTCCAGGGGCAGCCGACGGACCGCGACCAGGCAGAAGCCGACGGCGTCGGTGACGATCGTGACTTCCGGCTCGGCAGCCTGCCCCTGCGGCGCGAGGGGCACGGTCCATGTGCCGCCGGCCGGCCCGGTGAGGACGAAACGGGCGGCCCGGCCCGGCGCGGTCGTGCCCCGGTAGGCCATGGCGAGCGGCACGGCGGCGATCAGCGCCGCGCACAAGGTCGCCATGCGCTCCATGTCCAGTTCCGGCAGCGGGCGCCCCGTGGCCCGGCAGATATCGATGGCGTGCGCCCACAGCTCAGCCGTGCGCGCGACCAGGAGCTGGTCGACACTGATGGTGATGTCGTGGAAGACCACCGGCCGATCGCGGTCCCCGGCGGCGGATGCCACCGCCTGGGCTCCCGCGTGCCATTGCCGAGCGATATCACTCGGGTCGGCGGCGGCGAGCGCCTCGACGACGGGCCGTGTCGCCGCGATGTGGTCCGGCAGGTCCGGCACGGTGTCGTCCGGGTCAAGCCAGCGCAGCACGAGCTCTTCCACGCCGACCAGGTGCGCGGCCACGTCGCGTACCCGGCCATGCTCGGCATGAGCGGGCGCGTTCCATTCGTCACCGGTGAGCGAGCGCAGCAGTCCGTCCAGGTCGGCCACGGTGCGGCTGAACGCGACCGCCGGCTCGCACGGCCGGGCCGCGTCGAGGGGCCGGCCAGGCACCCGGGCGGACATGGCACGGGCCAGAGTGTCGGCCCGCAGCCCCGGAGGCGGGTCGATGACCGTCTGCTCGGCCAGCAGGGCCGCGGCACTGGCCAGCCCCGGCGGCAGCTCATGGGCACTCAGCCCGGCACCGTCCTGCTCGCCGGGCTGGAGCGCGTCGAGGGTGAGCAGGGCAGCAATCTCATCGTCAAATGGCGTGCCAGTCATGAGATCGCCTCCCTTGCCTCATCCGTCTCGTCGGCGAGCAGCGTTCGCAGCTTCATGAGCGCGGCCCGCAGCCGGTACTTCGCCGTCCCCTCGGGAATGCCCAGTTTCCGCGCGACCTGCACATATGTAAAGCCTTCATAGTAGGCGAGCTGCACCGCCGCCCTCTGCTCGGACGGCAGCCTGCCGAGCAGCTCGGACAGGCGTTGCCCGCGCCAGGTCCGCGCGGCCTCGGCGACCACGCGGGTCTCCGGGCCGTCCTCTTCTTCTTGCCCCGTTACCCCAGCCGCGGTCTCCGCCCGCAACCGCGCCTCGTGCCGCCGGACCTCGTCGACGGCCCGCCGGTGCGCCAGGGTCGCGAGGTAGGTGCGCAGCGACCCGCGGCTCAGATCGACCCGGGCGGGTTTCTCCCAGAGATACGCGAACACCTCCTGGGTGATGTCGCGGGCGAGTTCCTCGTCCCGGGTCACCCGGCGGGCCAGCCCATACACCAGGCCGGCGTGCTCGTCGTAGACGACGGCGAGCGCCGAATCATCACCGGCCCGAACGCGCGCCAGCAGCAACGCGTCGCGATCACTCGAAATCGCCACATAGTAGACAGTACGGCGTTCCGCTGCCCACCACCAGCCGCTCAGCTGCTTTGCCGAGGCCGAGCCGATCCGGCCGGGCCGCGGCTCCGAATAAGTGGCGTGGATGCGCAAGTTATCAGGTCCTTCCGGCCGCGAGACTGCCCGGAGGTGAGCTGATGAAGCTGGCGATACCGCGGCGCGAGCATCCGCACTCGCTCGCAGGGGCGTACGCGCTGGACGCCCTCGAAGGCACCGAACAGGAGCGGTTCGAGCGGCACCTGCGCGGCTGCGCATCCTGCCAGGACGAGGTCCGCGGATTCGCGGCCGTGACCGCCGTGCTGGCAGAGGCCGCCACGGCGGTGCCGCCGGCCGGACTGCGGGACCACGTTCTGGCCGCCGTGACCGTCATCCAGCAGCTGCCTCCGGAGGTTCCCGCGCGACAGGCGGGGCGCGAAGCGAGGAAGAGCCGCACGTCACGTTCCCCGTGGCTGCCCCGGCTGGCACTAGCCGCTGGAGCGGCGGGCCTCGCGGCCGCCGCGGTGCTGGGCGGCATCACGGTATCGGCCCGGCACGGGCAGTCCGCCGCCCAGGCCCGGGCGCAGGCGATCTCCGCCGTCCTGACCGCGCCCGGCGCCCGGCTGGTGTCGGTTCCGACGTCCGCTGGCGGCCGCGTCACCGTCGTCGCGGCGGTGCGCCAGGGGAAGATGGTCTTCACCAGCACCGGGCTGCGCCCGCTGACGGCGGCGCACGTCTACGAGCTGTGGTTCGTGGGCAAGACCACCCGGCCCGCGGGACTGGTTCCGCCGGCGGTCGGCGGAAAGACCTCCCCTGTGCTCGCCTCGGGGCTGTCCGCCGGCGACAGGGTCTGCGTGACGGTCGAGCCCGCGGGCGGGTCGAGCGCACCCACCACCGCCCCGATCGTGGTCATCAGGCTGACCGCCTGAGAACACGGAACCGCCCGCCCGAGCCGGGGTGGCTCGGGCGGGCGGCGCGATTCACTCTCACCGTAGGATCCGTGTCTACTCGGGCCAGCGGAAGGTGGCCGCCTCTCCCCCGGAGATGACAGCCGTTCCCACAGGAGCTCCGTCCTCCCCCCAGATCGTGTAGCGGCCGGCCGGGACTCCCGGGTAGACCGCGGCGTAGCTGGTCCCTGCGGCGGTGACGCGCTCCCGGACCAGTGAGTGGGTGCGGTGCCCGTGCGGGCCGTCGCCCTCGGGGCTGATCTCGATCTCAGTGCCGTGAAGCCGGGCGGGAACGTGCAGGACGAGGGCGCCGATGTCGCCACCCAGTTCGAGGACCACGCTGCCGGCTCCGGTGGCACCGGTGGCGTGACCGTCCGCCGCGCCTTCGGGGTGGGTGTGGCTCACGGTCATCACTTCGCCGGCGTATCGAAGCCGCTGTACGGGTTGCCAAGGTAGGGGAACGAGTCGAGGAACCCGGCCGGGACGCTGCTCTGCGTCAGCCCGTCGGTCACCTGGCCGGCCGCGGGATCCGGGGTGTACGTCTTGTCCACCAGCGGCACCGTCGCTCCGGCGATGGCACGCAGTTCCACGCTGACCACGTCGTCGAACACGCGGCGGCCGTTCGGGAACCCGGCTAGGTCGCCGCCGAGGATGCCGAGCGGGTTCGGGCTGGCGGACGGGGGGATGGCGGTGTTCAGCCGCATCATGTCCGCCTGGACGGACCCGGTGTAGTTCTGGAACCCGGAGACGACACCCGACGGGATACCGGTGAGCAGGATCGCCGCTAGGTCGGCCCTGGGCTTGCCGGACTCGTTCAGCGCGGCGAGGTTCGGGAACACGCCGGGGTACAGGGCGGGCAGCAGCGCGGCCAGCTCCGGGCTGGTGACACCGGACGCGAACCGCTTGTCGTCCGACGGGGGCAGGGAGTTCCACTGGTCCTTCTTCCCCAGCGGGACGAGGACCTCGTTGAACAGCGGGTTGGCCAGGCGAGACACCTGGTAGAACGGGCCGCTGAACACGTTCTTCCCCTGGCTGGCGTCCCACACCCGGGCTGTCTGCCTGCTGGCCGACGTCCACACGCCGATCACCGAGCCTGAGGCGGACGCGCTGGCGCTGCGACCGCCTGACAGCAGCTGCGAGATCGGTACCTGGATGGCGATGGAGTGCACGTTCAGCTGAGCGGTGGCGTTGACGCCGCCCGCGGCGGCGGAGAAGACGTTCATCCCGTACTGGGCATGCAGCTGCTCGAACGGCCGCAGGTCGCCGAGGTCGAAGATCGCTCCGAGGTCGACGTAGAAGCCCTCGGCCCGCTGGCCCGCGAAGACCTTGATCCCGCCGGGGACAGTGTGCACCGCCTGCTGCGCCAGCGTCGAGTAATTCGGTGTCGACAAGGGCC
>JASHQP010000302.1 GCA_030039095.1 Streptosporangiaceae bacterium | reverse complement strand
CGCGGTGCCCGCGCAGGTCGGCCGGCCCGCCTCGCCCTGACCGCCGCCTCGCCGTGATGGGCCTGATTGTGGATGATATGACCCGGCCTGGTTAGGATCGCGCCGTGGCCACTGATCCCCGCATGCGAGGTGGCCGCGATCACCTCGTCGTATGCGGAGATGACGCACTCACGCTGCGCATGGTCGAGGAGCTGACGGTCAGGTACGGCGAGGAAGTCACCGTGATCATGCCGTCCGCCCGGCACAACCACGGGCTGATGATCGCCCGGCTGCCCGGTGTCCGGATCATCGAGCGCGCCGAGGTCGACGACCAGGCGTTGATCGCCGCTGGCGTGCCGACCGCCCGGGCGCTGGCCCTGCTGCGCCAGGACGATCTCGGCAACTTCCACGCAGCGCTGCGCGCCCAGGAGCTCAACGCCGACCTGCGCCTGGTCGTCGCCATCTTCAACACCAGCCTCGGCGAGCGACTCCGCACGTTCTTCACCGACTGCGCGGTGCTGTCCGAGTCCTCGATGGCCGCTCCGTCGTTCGTCGCCGCGGCCCTCGGTGAGCCCACACCCAGCCACGTCCGGCTGGCCGGCCGCACGCTGTACGTGGCCCGGCGCGACGACACCGACGCAGAGCACATGATCTGCGCGGTGACCGCGGGTTCCGACGGGGGCTCCCCCAGCCTGGCGGCCCCGCAGGACGCCGCGTCGGAGCTGGTGCTCGCGGTGGCAGACGGCACCCCGCGCAATCCGCTCGCACGGCAGCGCCGCAATCCGCTGCGCGCCGCCGTGCGGCTGCTCCGGATGCTGGTCTGGCACAAGTTCGGTGCCGCATTCGGGGTGCTGACCGGAATTCTCATCGTTGGCTACATCCTGAATGCCGCGATCCTGCACTACTCGGTCGGGGACTCGCTGTACCTGACATTCCTTGACGCGGGCGGGGACGCCGTGACCGATCCATCCCTGCAGACGCCGGAGAAGGTCGCGCAGTTTCTGCTCACGTTCGACGGGATTGCCTTCCTGCCGCTGGTCACGGCGGCGGTGGTCGGGGCCAGGCTCACCGGCTCGGTGCGCGGCACCAACCGGTCGGCCAGCGACCACGTGATCGTCGCCGGGCTCGGGAACGTCGGCACGCGGGTCGTCGGCCAGCTGCACGACCTCGGCATCGACGTCGTCTGCGTGGACAAGAACGAGAACGCCGCCGGCGCGCCGATGGCCCGGCGCCTCGGCCTGAAGGTCGTCACCGGCGAGACGCACCGCGAGGAAACGCTGCTGGAGGCCGGCATTGCCACCTGCCGGGCGCTGGTCTCGGTGACCGACAGCGACATCGTGAACCTGGAAACGGCCCTCGGCGGGCGCGCTCTCGCTGAACAGCACCGCATCGTGGTGCGGCTGTACGACGACGACCTCGCCGAACGGGTTCAGAAGAACGTCAGCAACACGATCTCACGGTCGGTGTCGTACCTCGCGGCGCCGGCGTTCGCCGCCGCCATGCTGGAGCACCAGGTGCTGCGCACAATCCCGTTGGGCCGGCATGTGCTCCTTATCGCAGACGTCGCGGTGGGCGATGCGGCGGAACTGGCCGGCGGCCGCGTGGACGACGTCCACGACGGCAGCGACGTGCGGCTGATCGCGCTCCGGCGCCGGGGCGGCACAGCGGTGGACTGGGCGCCGCGGCCCGGCGATGAGCTCAGGACCGGCGACCGGCTGGTCGTGGTGGCCACCAGGGCCGGGCTCGGCCGGGTGCTCGCGCGCTGCCATTCCCGGTGACCGGCGGCCGGCCAAGACGCAAGAAACTGGGCCTCCCCAAAGATCGATTGCGGAGTTACGCTCAGGGCAGATCTTCCGTTTGGTTCTGATGAGCCATCTGTGAAGAGAGGGAAGGTCCGTATATGGCCGTATTTGTGCCATTCGCTAGTGCGTTGGCCGCAGGCTGGGCGTCCCACCCGGCAGCCAGCCCAGTGCGGTCGGCCAGCCATGTTCCTTCCGTCCATCCGTGCGCCTGCCCTGCCCCGCGGGCGACATGCCTCCAGGCCCGGGCGGCGCAAATCCAACAGGAGGAATCTATTGAGCACCACCGATGATGCTCCCGCCCCCGCCGCGGCACCGCTAACTGGCGTAGCCGATCCAGCACCACTCGGGCTGGCCGGCTTCGCCCTGACCACGTTCCTGCTGTCCGCCATCAACGCAGGCTGGGCGAAGAGCTCGACCGGCAGCGACTGGTGGGGCTACGCGATCGCCTACGGCGGCCTGGTCCAGCTGCTGGCCGGCATGTGGGAATTCCGCAACCGGAACGTCTTCGGGGCCGTGGCGTTCTCCACTTACGGCGGATTCTGGATCGGCCTCGGCCTGTGGCTGCATTTCATACCGGCGACCGTCAAACTCACCGCTCTTGTCTCGCTGAACAGGGACCTGGGGTGGATCCTGCTGGCGTTCGCGATCTTCAACACCTACATGCTGATTATCAGCAGCCAGGTGAACATGGCCGTGTTCCTGGTCTTCCTGACCCTGGAGGTGACCGAGATTCTCCTGTTCATCGGGAACTTCGTCACCAAGAACCCCGCCCTGCCGCCGTTCAACGTTACTCCGCTACCCGCGCTGATCCAGGTCGGCGGCTATATAGGGGTCCTCACCGCGCTGGTTGCCTGGTACACCTCGGCGGCCGGCGTCATGAACGGGCTGAAGGGCAGGCAGGTCTTCCCGGTCGGCAAGCCGCTGTTCAACATCTGACCGGAGGTCCGGCACGAGGTGCTCGCTGGGTCCCGGGGGCCGTCAGGTCCCCGGGACCTTCGTTTGCAAAGCCCCGATACCTTAGTGCGGGTGGATCTCCAGGAAAGGCTTCAGCTCGACGCGGCACGGCAGCACGTGGCCAAAGTGAAGGCGCGCACCAGGCGGTGGCGGTACATCTTCGCCATCCTGTTCGCGATCGTCGCCGCCGCCGTGTCCGTTCAGGCCCGTTACGTCGCCCACGAGCTGTCGCAGGTCGGTGGCACAAGCAAATCCGTGCTGGCTCCGCTGGGATCTGGCGGAAACCAGATCCTGTCCTATGGCGCGGCGATCGCGTTCTGCCTGCTCGCCGGCGCCGGCACGCTCGGGCTCGGCAACAAGGCCAGAGAGGTCCTCGAGCGGTCGTTCGGCTCGGAGCACGCCGGGGTGGTCCGGTTCGCCATCCTCGTGATCGGCGCCTGCATCACGGTGGTCTTGACGCTGGAGCTGTTCGACATCGCGGTCACGCAGCTGATCGTCGGCGGCGTGGTGACCAGTGTGCTGCTGGGCATCGCCGCGCAGCAATCGCTTGCCAACGTCTTCGCCGGCATCGTGCTGCTGATGGCCCGGCCGTTCCGGGTCGGTGATCAGATCGGCATCCGGTCCGGCGCGCTGTCCGGCCTGCTCGAGGGGATGGTCAGCGAGATCAGCATCACCTACGTCCGGCTGGAGACGCCGAACGGCCCGGTCCACATCCCG
>JASHQP010000301.1 GCA_030039095.1 Streptosporangiaceae bacterium | reverse complement strand
GCATCAGGTCGGCGCGGACGCCGTGGTCAACGCCGCCGGGGCGAGCACGGCGATCGGCCCGGCGGATCAGGCGGCGATCGCCGCCGTGCCCGGGGTGCAGCGCTCGTCCCCCGTGTTCCTGATGGCAGCGAACTCGACGCAGGCCGCCAACCTGCTGATCGGGTCGACCGGCTCGGTGTCGGTCGGCGTGGTCATCGTCAACCCGGCACGGTACGCGGCGCTGGTGGCGGACACGCCGTGGCCGGCGTTCCCGGCCCGGCTGCTCGCGGCGCCGCCGGCGGCCCGGCGCGGCGGCATCATCCCGGTGGTCGCCTCCCCGAACGTGGCGGACGACATCGGGGGGGGATCGCGACGGCTCGCGTTCGAGGGCAGCTTCCTGCCCCTCCGGGTGGCCGCAACCGCGAGCAGCACCCCGGCTCTTCCCGGCGGCGGCTCGTTTGTCATCCTCCCGGACTGGGCCAGTTCCCGGCTGATCGACAACACCACGCCGAACACCATGCTGCTCGCCGGCTCGCACATCGACCTCCGGGCGCTGGGGGCGCTGGTGGCGCGCAAGCTTGCCGGCAGCCAGATCATCTCCAGGACCGCGGCGCTGCAGGCGGCGGCCGACTCGCCCACCGTGCACGCGTCGGACGTGGCCCTCGAGGAGGCCGCGGCCGCTTCCGCGGCCTGCGCGGTCGCGGCGGTGCTGCTCGGGGTGCTGCTCGCCGGGCGCGACCGGACCAGGATCGGCGTGTGGCTCACGGCGATGGGCATGACCGCGCGCCAGGCCCGGCGTCTTGCCCTGCTCGACGCGCTGCCGTTGCTGATCGTCGCCCTCCTGGGCGGCGAGCTGGCCAGCCTGGTCCTCGGCCCGCTGATCGGGCCCGGGCTGGATCTGTCCGCGTTCACCGGGTCCAGCGCCCCGGTGTCGCTGCGGCCGGACCTGGCGGCGCTGATCGCCCCGGCGGCGGGCGTGCTGATCCTGATCATGGTGGCCGCGGCGGTCCAGAACGCGCTGATCCGCCGGCGGACCGGTACCGTGCTTCGTTTGGACGAGGGCAGGTGAAGAGGGTGGGTGAAGGAGACCACATCTCGATCGACCAGCTGACCAGCGGCGCGCGGGCCGACAGTGAGCGACATGACGCTACGTCGGCTGGGACCGCCGCGCGGGAGGCCGTGATCGCGTGCGACCGGCTGGTCCGCATCTACTCCACCGCGGGCATCGAGGTCCAGGCGCTGCAGGGCCTGGACCTGCTCGTCGACCCCGGAGAGCTCACCGCGCTCGTCGGCGCGTCGGGAAGCGGCAAGTCCACGCTGCTGAACATCCTGGCCGGCCTGGACACGCCCACCGCCGGGCAGGCCCAGGTGGCAGGCCACGACCTGCTGACGATGCGCCCCGCGGACCGGCTCGGGTACCGGCGTTCGGTCGTCGGCTTCCTGTGGCAGCAGACGGGCAGGAACCTCTTCTCGCACCTGACCGCGGCCGAGAACGTGGCCCTGCCGATGCGGCTGGCCGGGCTGCGCCGGGTCGAGCGGCGCTCCCGCGCGGCGGAGTTGCTGGACCTGGCCGGCGTCGGCCACTGCGCCGACCGGACGCCTGCCCAGATGTCCGGCGGGGAACAGCAGCGGGTCGCGATCGGCATCGCGCTCGCCAACCGGCCCGCCGTGCTGCTGGCCGACGAGCCCACCGGTGAGCTGGACAGTGAGAGCGCTGACCAGGTGTTCGGCGCGCTGCGCACGGCCAACGAGGAACTCGGCGTGACGGTCCTGGTGGTCACGCACGATCCGCAGGTATCGGCCCAGGTCCGCAGGACGATCGCGATCAGGGACGGCAGGATCAGCACCGAGGTGCTGCGCCGCACCACCGTCGACGACCAGGGCGAGGCGGCGGACGTCGCGCAGGAGTACTCGGTGCTCGACCGGGCCGGGCGGCTGCAGATCCCGCGCGACTTCATCGACTCGCTTCGTATGCGGGACCGGGTGCTGCTGGCCCTCGAGCCAGATCACGTGAGCGTATGGCCGGACACCGCGACCCCACCACACCAGGCCGGCCGCGGTGGCCAGGGCGACGGGGACGGTAGCGTTCCGGGCACTGCAGGAGACCGGCGATGACCGGGGCGGAAGCGCGCGCATCAACAGATCTGGTGATCGTCAGGACCGAGTCGGTGACCCGGACGTTCGGCAGCGGGCGGACCGAGGTGCGCGCGCTGCGCGGGGTGACGCTGTCGGTGAGCCGGGGCGAGCTGGTCGCGCTGCGGGGGAGGTCCGGCTCGGGCAAGTCCACGCTGCTCAGCATCATCGGCGGCCTGGACCAGCCAACGAGCGGCCGGGTCGAGGTGGCCGGCCGGGACGTCACCGCGATGGACGGGGACGGCCGGGCGCGGCTGCTGCGAGACACCGTCTCGTTTATTTTCCAGGCGTTCGGGCTGATCCCGATCCTGTCGGCGGCCGAGAACGTGGGCCTGCCGATGCGGCTGGCCCGGACCGACCCGGCGGTGCGGGAGCAGCGGGCCGCGGCGCTGCTCGACCTGGTTGGCCTCGGCGGCCGGGCCGGGCTGCGTCCCTACGAGCTGTCCGGCGGCGAGCAGCAGCGCGTCGCGATCGCCCGGGCGCTGGCCAACGAGCCGCAGCTGCTGCTGGCGGACGAGCCGACCGGCCAGCTCGACTCCGACACCGGCGGCCAGATCATGCGGTTGCTGCGCAGCATCGTGCACGCCGAAGGCATCACCGCCATCGTCGCCACCCACGACCCCGTGCTCATAGGCCTGGCCGACCGGGTGCTGAGCCTGAAAGACGGAGTACTGGTCAGTGCTAGCCCGGGGGGGACGACCCCCCAGGACCCTCCCGCGTGACATCCGCTCGGGCCAAAGGGCCCTCCCGTCTGTCCCGGCTGACGCCGCCCCAGCACACTTGCGCAGGCAAGCCCAGGAAACCTGGACGCCCCACACTTGGCGGCAGGTCGCCAGAGCTTACGCTGATTTCTCGCGGGGGGTGCGCCTCGCTACGTCGCGCGGCACGAGCGTCGGGTTCACGTTCTCGAGCACCGACTCGCTGGTGATCACGACGCCCTCGACGTCCTTGCGGCTCGGCACCTCGTACATCACCGACATGAGGACCTCTTCGAGGATCGCCCGCAGTCCCCTGGCCCCGGTCCCGCGCAGGATCGCCTGGTCGGCCACGGCCTCGAGGGCGTCGTCGGTGAACTCCAAGTCGACGCCGTCCAGCTCGAACAGCCGCCGGTACTGGCGGACCAGCGCGTTGCGCGGCTCGGTCAGGATCCGGATCAGCGCCTCGCGGTCCAGGTTGTGGACGCTGGTGATGACCGGCAGCCGGCCGACGAACTCGGGGATCATGCCGAACTTGAGCAGGTCCTCGGGCATGACGTCGGCGAACGGGTCCGACGTGGTCCGGTCGGTCTTCACCCGGAGCACGGCGCCGAAGCCCATCCCGCTGCGGCCGATGCGCGACTCGATGATCTTCTCGAGCCCGGCGAACGCGCCACCGCAGATGAACAGCACGTTGGTGGTGTCGATCTGGATGAATTCCTGGTGCGGATGTTTGCGGCCGCCCTGCGGCGGCACCGAGGCCGTGGTGCCCTCGAGGATCTTCAGCAGCGCCTGCTGCACACCCTCGCCGGAGACGTCCCTGGTGATCGACGGGTTCTCGCTCTTGCGGGCGATCTTGTCGATCTCGTCGATGTAGATGATCCCGGTCTCGGCCTTCTTGACGTCGTAGTCGGCCGCCTGGATGAGCTTGAGCAGGATGTTCTCGACGTCCTCGCCCACGTAACCGGCCTCGGTCAGCGCGGTGGCGTCGGCGATCGCGAACGGCACGTTGAGCAGCCGGGCGAGGGTCTGCGCGAGCAGGGTCTTGCCGGAGCCGGTCGGCCCGAGCAGCAGGATGTTCGACTTGGCGAGCTCGACGCCGTCTTCGCCGGAGCGCTCACCGCCGGACTGGATGCGCTTGTAGTGGTTGTACACCGCGACCGAAAGGCCCTTCTTGGCCTTCTCCTGCCCGATCACGTAGGAGTCGAGGAATTCGTAGATCTCGCGCGGCTTCGGCAGGCTGTCCCACTTCAGCTCCGCGGGCTCGGCCAGCTCTTCCTCGATGATCTCGTTGCAGAGATCGATGCATTCGTCGCAGATGTACACGCCCGGACCGGCTATGAGCTTCTTGACTTGCTTCTGGCTCTTTCCGCAGAACGAGCACTTCAGCAGATCACCGCCGTCGCCCATACGTGCCACCCAGCTACTCCTTTGCCCGGGGCCGCCACCAGCGGCCGCTGCGCCGACCGGCGGCGGGCATCCTGCCCAGTCGTAATGCCGTAGACCTAGACGGTACCGCCTTGGCGCCTGTCGTTGTGGCTTATGGAACGGTGCCGCCGAGGTTCCGCCGACAGCATCGCTCTATCCGGTTAGGAAGACCCTACCTCGGTCCGGCGCTTGAGGGTCGTCAGAACCTCATCTACCAGCCCGTACTCCTTGGCCTCCTCGGCGGTGAAGAACTTGTCACGCTCGACGTCCCGCCGTACCTGATCCTCGTCCTTCCCGGTGTGCTGTGCAATCACCCGCTCCATCGCGGTGCGCATCCGGAGAATCTCCCTGGCCTGAATCTCCAGGTCACTGGACTGGCCGTAGCCGCTCTCCACGGCCGGCTGGTGGATCAGGATCCGCGAGTTGGGCAGCGCCATCCGCTTGCCCTTCGTGCCGGCGGCCAGCAGCACCGCCGCCGCGGACGCCGCCTGGCCGAGGCAGAACGTCTGGATGTCTGGCTGGATGTACTGCATCGTGTCGTAGATCGCCATCATCGACGTCATCGACCCGCCGGGCGAGTTGATGTACATGAGGATGTCGCGGTCCGGGTCGATCGACTCCAGCGTGATCAGCTGCGCCATCACGTCGTTGGCCGAGGCGTCGTCGATCTGCACCCCGAGGAAGATGATCCGCTCCTCGAAGAGCTTGTTGTACGGGTTCATCTCCTTGATCCCGTACGACGTGCGCTCCACGAACGACGGCAGCACGTACCGGGATTCGGCCGGCTGCCACAGCCCTGCTGCGCTGCCCTTGCCTGCGTTCACTGTCTGCTCCTCAGCTCCCGGCCGGATGTTCAAGAGACCGGGCCTTCCGTCGGGACCTCGCTGGAGTTGCGGATCACCTGGTCGACGAACCCGTAGTCCTTGGCCTCGTCCGCGGTGAACCAGCGGTCGCGATCGGAGTCGATTTCGATCTGCTCGACGGTCTGGCCGGTGTGCATGGCGATGCGCTCGGCCAGCGTGCGCTTCAGGTACAGGATCTGCTCGGCCTGGATCCTGATGTCCGTCGCCGTGCCGCCGATACCGCCGTGCGGCTGGTGCATCAGGATCGACGCGTGCGGCATCGCATAGCGCTTGCCGTGGGCGCCCGCGCAGAGCAGGAACTGGCCCATCGAGGCCGCCATGCCCATCGCGTACGTGGCGACATCGTTCGGCACGTACTGCATCACGTCGTAGATGGCCATGCCGGCCGTGACCGAGCCTCCGGGCGAGTTGATGTAGATGTGGATGTCCCGCTTGCTGTCCTCCGCGGCGAGCATGATGAGCTCGGCGCACACGCGGTTGGCCAGGTCGTCGTCGACCTGCTGGCCGAGAACGACGATCCGGTGCCGCAGGAGCCGCTGAAACAGCTGGTCGCCGAAGGGAATGGCCGGAGCCTCAGCGGTCCGCGCCACGATGGGCGCCAGCCACTCGTCAGGGGCGGGCGTGGTCACGATGCCCTCCTCGCTCTCTATGTGCTTGCTAGTCGATGCCAATGTCGTTGTCAGTGACCATAACCCGCTCCCAGGGCCAGGAAGTCCGCTGCCGACGGCTGTTCGCTGTAGGCGCAGGGTTCCAGTCCGTCACCACCGCAGCACGGGCCCGGGGCTGTTACTCCTGCTCCGCTTCCACAGCCTCGCCGGCGTCTACTCCTGCTCGGCTTCCACAGCCTCGTCGGCTTCGTCGGTCCCGGCGGCTTCGTCGGCTTCGTCGGCTTCGTCGGCTTCCGCCTCGGCCTCGGCTGCCTTGATGTCCACCGGGCGGCCCGCCTCGTCGGTGACCGTGGCGCGCTCGGCGAGCAGCGTGAGCGCCTTGCCGCGCAGCACGTCGGCGGCGACCGAGGCAAGCTGCCCGCGGTCGGACAGCTCCTTGGCCAGGCGGTCCGGGGCGACGCCCATCCGGTATGCCTGCTCGGTCACGTATGCGGCCAGCTCATCTTGGTCGACGCCGAGTTCTTCCTGCGTCGCCAGCTTGTCCAGGATGAACCCGGCCTTGACGCTGCGCCGTGCGTCCTCGGTGAACTGCTCGTCGAGCTGGTCCTCCGACTGGTTCGTGGCCTCGAGGTACTCGTCCATCGTGTTGCCGGAGCGCTCCAGCCGATCGGCCAGGGATCGCCTGCGCGCGGCGATCTCGCTGTCGACGAGGTCCTCGGGCAGCGGGATGTCGACCCTGGCCAGCAGCGCGTCGAGCGCGCGGTCCCTGGCCTGCCCCGCCTGCCCGGCCCGGCGCATGGTCTCCAGCTGCTTCCTCGTCCCGGCCCGCAGCTCACCGAGCGTGTCGAACTCGCTGGCGGACTGGGCGAACTCGTCATCGAGCTCGGGCAGCTCCTTGACTTTGACGCTGTCGACCTTCACGGTCACCTGGGCCAGCTTGCCCGCGAGCTCGCCGCCGGCCAGCAGGGCGGGGAACGTCTTGCTCTCGCCGACCTCCATCCCGGCCAGCGCCTCGTCGAGCCCGTCCAGCATCCGGCCGCTGCCGACCTCGTAGGAAATGCCGCTGGCCTGCGCGTCCTCGACCGGCTTGCCGTCCGCCTCGGCGGACAGGTCGATGGAGACGAAGTCGCCGGTCTCGACAGGCCGGTCGGTGCCCTTCAGCGAGGCGAACCGCTCCCGCAGCGCGCCGATGTACTCTTCGACCTGGTCCGGGTCGACGTCGGCGTTCTCGACAGTGACCGGCATCCCGTCGATGTCGGGGATGTCGAACTTCGGCCGGACATCGACCTCCGCCGTGAACGCGAGTTCCTTGCCGTCGTCCAGCTTGGTGATCTCCACGGAGGGCTGGCCGAGCGCGAAGACGTCGTTCTCCTCCAGCGCCTTGCCGTACAGCTGCGGGACGGCGTCCTGCACCGCCTGCTCGAGCACGGCGCCGCGGCCGATCCGCTGGTCGATGACCCGCGGCGGCACGCGCCCGGGACGGAAACCGGGAACCCGGACCTGGCGGGCGACCTCGCGGTAGGCACGGTCCACGCTCGGCTTCAGCTCCTCGAACGGAACCTCGATGGTGAGCTTGACGCGGGTCGGGCTCAGCTCTTCGACGTCGGTCTTCACGACGGGGTCACTCCTCGGCTCCCCGCCCAGGCAGGCACCACGCCAGGACCTGGGCACAGGTGGTCACGCACGGCTACTGGTCACGTACGCCTTAGGGCGCCAAGTCTAGGGCAGGAACGGGGTTGTTCACCCGGCGCGGGTGGTGATGCCGGGCGGCAGCCGGCCGATGATCGGAGCTGCCGGGTGCGACGGGCGCCCGGCGCCAGCCGTTGCCGTGCTCGCCCGCTGAAGAGGGAGCCGAGATGAGCACACCGCGTCCAGGGTCACGACCGGGCACCGCGCAGGACCAGGACCAGCAGATCCCGCGCCAGCAGCGACCCGCGTCCTCCGGGGAAGGCGCCGGCATGAAGTCCTCCGGGGAAGGCGCCGGCATGAACCAGCTGGGAGGCGGCCCCGTGCCGCGCGAGCGCGTGATGGCCAGCAGGCTCGAATCGCTGGGCGACCGTGCGTGGCAGGCCATGCTGACGGTCGCGATCCTGCTCGTTGCCGTTGGCGTGCTCCTGGTGGCCTGGCCCAGGGCGACGCTGATCATCGTGGCCATCCTGCTCGGTGCCGGGCTGGTCATCGCCGGGCTCTACCGGTTCATCGACGGCATCGCCGCCAGGGACATGGGCGGCGGGGCCAGGGCCGCGAACATACTGATCGGCCTGCTGGCGATCTTCATCGGGCTGTACTGCCTGCGCCACCACGACGTGAGCATCTTCCTGCTGGCACTTCTGGTGGGGATCTTCTGGATCATGCACGGCTTCACCGACCTCGCCGTCGCCGCGGCGGCACCGCCACGCAGCGGCCGCGGCTGGGTGGTTCTGGCCGGCCTCTTCAGCATCGCGGCCGGCGCCGTCGTGCTGTTCTGGCCGGGCATCTCGCTGCTTATCCTGCTGTGGGTCCTGGGCATCTGGCTGATCGTCTACGGCGTGATGCTCGCCGTCATGGCCTTCGGGGTACGCCGGGCGACCGGGAAGGCCGCCAAGGCCGGCCGTTCGCCCGCCCCCGCCTGACCACCGCGGCCGGCCGTTCGCCCGCCCCCGCCTGACCCGGAAACGGGTTTTTCAATGATCTAGGAGCGTTTCGGGCAGTATCTGCCGGTTAATCTCCTAGATCATTAGAATCGGGCACGGGGTCAGAGGAGGTCCAGGCGGCGGGCGCGGGCGATGGCGGCGCGGCGTGAGTCCACGCC
This sequence comes from Streptosporangiaceae bacterium, assembly GCA_030039095.1. The sequence goes on along the minus strand of JASHQP010000301.1, from coordinate 948 downwards.
GAGCTTGCGGTAGGCCGAGCGCAGGTGCGTCTTGACCGTGTTGATCGACAGGAACAGCGCCTCGGCGATCTCCTGGTTGGTCAGGTGCGACGGCAGGAACCGCAGCACCGCGAGCTCGCTGTCGGTCAGCAGCACCTCCGCCTGTTCGTGTCCCCCCTCGGCGTGCGGCAGCTGGGTGTCGAACCGCTCGAGGATGCGGCCGGCGAAACCCGCGCAGCGGCTGGTCGGCGGGACCAGCACGGTGATCGCCGACCGGACCGGCTGGCCGGCGTCGAGGAACACCCGGCACGCGTCGTCCGGCTCGGCCAGGGCCAGCGCCTGCTCCAGCAGCTCGGCGGAGATCCCGGTCAGCCCCATGCGCCGGTTCGCGACCGCGGCCGCGAGCAGCGCCGCGAGCTTGACCTGCAGCGTCACCTCGTCCGCCGTCCCGTCGAGCACCGGTGCGACGGCCTCGAGAGCACCCTTGAAGTCCCCTTCGGACAGCCGCACCCTGCCCAGCATGAGCAGGTTCCCGGCCCGCCCAGCCTGCGGCCCGTCGGCGGCGGCGGCGAGGGTCAGCTTGGCCCGCTCGGTGTCGCCGGCCCGCAGCGCGATCTCGCAGTCCAGCATCGTCAGCAGCCAGTCCAGCTGGTGGTCGCCGGACGCGCCGGTGTCGCGCAGCCGCAGCACCAGCGCGCGGGCGCCCGTCGCGTCGCCGTCGGCCATCGCCGTGCGGGTGCGGAGCACCCCGGCCACGACGCTGAGCTGAGGTTCCCCGGGAAGCTGGTGCCTGCCCGCCGCGTACTCGTCGGCGTCGTCCAGGAGCTTGCGGGCCCCGGCCAGGTCGTCACGGGCCAGGCCGAGCTGGGCGGTGGCGAGCACCACCAGGCACGCAGAGCCGGGGTCGCGCACGGTGCCGGCGCTGACGGGCTCGGCGAGGGCCTTCTCCGCGGCGGTCAGGTCGCCGTG
>JASHQP010000027.1 GCA_030039095.1 Streptosporangiaceae bacterium | reverse complement strand
GTGACCCCGGCGCCTGGCAGGCTGGCGAACCCGGTCACGGCGGGCAGGGTGCCGAACCTCCCCATCGCGGCCCGGGCGATGGCCTGGCCGATCGGGTGTTCCGAGGCGTCCTCCATCGCCCCCGCGACCAGCAGGCACTCCGGCTCGTCAGCCCCGGGCCCCGGAATGACCTCGTCCAGGCTCATCGTCCCAGTGGTGAGCGTGCCCGTCTTGTCGAGCACGACGACGTCGATGCGGCGGGCAGACTCCAGAGCTTGGGTGCCACGGACCAGGATCCCGAGCTCGGCGCCACGGCCGACGCCGGCGAGCAGCGCGGTGCTCGTGGCCAGCCCGAGCGCGCAGGGACAGGCCACGACCAGGACCGCGAACGCCGCGCTCCAGGCGTCCTGCGACGGCAGGCCTGCCCCAATCCAGAAGCCGAGCGTGACAACGGCCATGGTGATCACGCAGGGCACGAACACGGCGGCCAGGCGGTCGGCGAGGCGCTGCGCAGCCGTCTTGCTGGTCTGCGCCTGGTTCACGAGGCTGACGAGCTGCGCCAGCATCGTCTCCGCGCCCACCCGGGTGGCACGAACGACCAGCCGCCCGCTCATGTTGACCGTCGCGCCGGTCACGTTGTCCCCCACGCTGACCTCGGCTGGGATCGACTCGCCCGTCAGGAGCGACGCATCAACCGTGGAGTCACCCTCGACGACGACCCCGTCGGTTGCGATTTTCTCGCCAGGCCGGACGACGAACAGGTCCGCGACCTGCAGCGCGCCCGCGCTGATCCGGACTTCCGATCCTCCGCGGAGCACAGCGACGGTCTTGGCGCCGAGCTGGGCCAGCGTGCTCAGCGCAGATCCGGACCGGTCCTTGGCCCGCGCCTCCAGGTAACGGCCGGTCAGCACGGAAACCGTGACTCCGGCCGCCACGTCCAGGTACAGGGCTTGCTGCCCAGCCGGGGTGAACGTCAACGGGAACGGCATCCGCATGCCGAGCATGCCTGCGCCTCCGAAGAACAGTGCGTAGAGCGACCATATGAAGGAGGCCGTGATGCCGAGGCTGACCAGCGTGTCCATGGTCGCGCTGGCGTGCCGCAGGCTGGCCCACGCCGCCTGATGCAGCGGCCACGCACCCCAGGAGGCAACGGGGATCGCCAGGGCCAGGCTGACCCACTGCCAGCCACGGAACTGCGCCGCCGGGACCATCGCCAGCACCACCACACCGGTGGCCAGGGGCACACAGGCAGCCAGCCGCCAGCCGAGCGCGCGGGTCCGGGACTCGGTGGCCAGTTCCTCGGCGCCGTCCTGGCCGGGGATGGCGGCCGTGTAACCCGCGGCTTCGATCGCGGTCATGAACTCGGAGACGTCCCGGCCCCCTGTGGCGGTGATGTACGCGCGCTCGGTGGCGTAATTGACGCTGGCGGCCACCCCGTCGAGCAGGTTCAGCCGTTTCTCAATCCTGGCCGCGCACGCGGCACAGCTCATCCCGCCAATTGCCAGCTCGACCGGCGCGCCGACCGCGGTGGACGTGCCGGTCATCGTGGCTTCTTCTCCCCTGACGGTGTTGCGGAGGCGCGGGGAGAGGGCCGGCTACCGCCCGTGCGCGCGCTGCTGGGGAACATGTTCATGCCGGGCATGCCCGGACCGGTGTGCACGGAAGTCCCGCTACCCCGGCTGTAGGTCGTGGTCACGGGCCCGAACGAGGAACCGACGGCCCGTGCCGTCAGGAAGATCGCGACAAGCAGCAGCGCGAACGCACACAGCTTGACCGGGGGGCTCACCGCAGCTCCTGACCATCTGGTTGGACGCCAGCCGCAATTAACGCGACGGCAGCATCGTACTCGCGCCGCAATGTGGTCTACACTGCCAGACCCCTCAGCATACTCGTGGCTACGCGCACGGGTTAATGAATACGGCTTAAGGCTCCTGCCATACCCCGATAGGGTATCGGCCCAAATAAAGCGTTAGCCACAATAACCGAAGCTCCTTGTGGGGTGCGCAAACGAACATTGGCCTCGCCCCATCGCACGAAGGGCATGCTGCGGATGATGGAGAGCGTCGCGCCAAGCGATGGGGCGACCTGGCGCAGCAGCGCCGCCGTGGCAGTCAAACGGTGGGCAGCGCCGCATCAGCGGAGGCGCTTCCAACTCGTGCTGGCCGGCATTTGGCTGCTCGACGCCGCGCTGCAATATCAGTCCTTCATCTTCACCAAGGCGTTCGCGCAGATGCTCGCCGGCACCTCGGCAGGGAATCCAGCCGTCGTCGCGGACCCGATCAACTGGTCGGTGCGCGCGGTGCCGCTGTGGCCGGTCGCCCGGGACCGCACGTCCAGGACGATCGACACCGCCAGGCCGTCCTGGCTCAGGCCGCCACCTGGCTGGCCGAGCGGCCTGGGCGGTATGATCACCGGGCTCTGGCACCGACCCTCGCGCAATCCGCCCAGGCCCGGCCGCCGCTGTCTCCGCGTCATCGGTCACGCCGGGCGGGCCGCTGTCTCGCTCCGCACGGCCTTAGCGCAATGCTCGCAGGTCATGCCGACGACATTTATGACAATCGGGTCACACCAGCCATAGTAACGGCCCTCGGACGCCAGACGCTCAGGAGCCCGCGCTCACCGCCCACCGCGGATTGGTTCCGAGAAGCTGGTCGAGCAGGCTGCGGCCCTCGAGCGTGGCCCACTCCACGTCACGCAGCCGCTCGAGCCTGGCGCGGCCCCACGGGCTGGCCTCGACCAGGGTGACCATCTCGGCCGGGGTGATGCCGTTCGCGTGCGGAAGGGCGCTGACCACCCGGTCGGTGTAGTGACCGTGGTGGCCGGGCTCGGCGCCACGTATCCGCCTGGCCAGTCTCCTGGCCTCAGCCTGCACCGCGGGGATCCCGCTGGTCTCGCCCCAGGTCCCCTCGATCAGCACCAGGCGGCCGGCGGGAGCCGCCTGACGCCAGGCGGCCAGCGCAGCGGCGGGATCGGGCAGGGTCCAGAGCAGGTGCCGCTCCACCACCGCGTCGAACGGGCCGTCGGGCGGGCTGGCCGCGTCGGCCTGCACGACCTGCACGCCCAGTCCCTGGCGCGCGGCCTTGGCCCGCAGCTTCTCGAGCATGCCCGGCGACAGGTCGATCGCGGTGACCTCATACCCCTGCGCGGCCAGCAGCAGCGAGAGGAATCCGGTACCTGCGCCGGCGTCCAGGACCCGAGCGGGCGGATCGGGCAGCAGCCGCCGCAGCGACGCGCTCCAGGCGGCCCGCTCGTGCGGCCGTCGCGGATGATGCTCTGGCGAGTCGTCGTAGACCGCGGCATCCTCGTCCCAGAACTGCCGGATCTCCTCGGAGACGCTGCCGGTCGCCATCGACGTCTTCTCCCTTCGGCTGCTCCGGGGCCGCGGCGTTCGGCGCGTCCCGCTTCTGACCTATTCTGGCGGAGCGCCGGACCGACAGGGCCAAGGGGAGGCATTCCAGGATCAGAGTTCCCTGGCCGGCGGCTGGAAAGTCTTGGCTGCTGGCGCTCTGGCATGCGGCCGGCTGATGTCCAGGGCCCGCGTGTGGGTCCGCCCGTAACCGATCGCGCCAAGGGCCGTCACCGTCAGCAGCGCGCCGCCGAGCAGGTAGGCGGCCGGCACCCCGAGTGCGCCGGCTATCGCAGCTGCGGAGACTGCCCCCGCGCCCTCGAGCACGATCAGGCTCCCGATCATCGTGCTCGTGACGTGCGCCATCCGCTCGACAGGTATGACGTGTATGAAGGTCGTCTGCGCTGCCACGGTCCAGCCGAAGCTGAGGCCGACCAGGAAGTTTCCGGCCACGACGAGTCGCGGGTCCACGCGCATGCCGGCGGCGGTGAGGATGAACGCGGCGCCACTCGCTGTCATGCAGACGAACTGGCCGAGTACCCGCTCACTCAGCGCGGTCCGGCCGACCACGGTGGCGGAGATGGCCGCGCCCGCCGCCATGGCCGCCAGGGCGGCAGGAACCCAGCCGTGGTCGGTCTTCAGTGCCGCGGCCGCCAGGGACTGCGGTACGGCCCCGAGTGCCAGCCCGATCCAGGCCACGGGCACCAGGAGCGCCAGCGTCCGGTCGGCGAAGATCGTGCGGATCCCCGTCGTCATCGACGCAGAGTGCGGGGACCTTTCTGCCGCAGGCAGCCTGAGCCCAGCGAGCAACACCGCGGCGATGATGAACGTGGCGGCGTCGGCGGCAAGCGCCGTCCCGGTGCCGATCGCGATCGCCACCGACGACCCGGCGACGTAGCCGACGACCTCGGATACCTGGTTGGACGTCGAGAGCAGGGCGACGAGCCTTCCCCGGACGGTCCGCGGCACACCGTCGGCGATCGCCCCGGTCCTTATCGAGTTGAAGGCGGTCCTGATCCCGCCGATGGCGGCCGCAGCCACGAGCACCGCCCACAACCCGGAAAAAAAGATCGGCAGCGCAACCGCGAGGCCGCCCAGGAGGCTCAGGGTAATCAGGCCGCCCCGACGCGGGATGCGGTCCAGCCAGGGCCCGATGACCGCCGAGATCGCAAATGCGGGCACCGCCTGGATCCCGAAGACCGCCGCCGATCCCAGCGGATGCCCGCCGGAACGGGTGTAGCCGGCCAGCAGCAGGGCGCCTAGACCGACGAAGTCGCCGAAGTACGAGATCGTGGCGGCGGTCCAGATACGCCATGCGATGGGATCTCTGAAGACCGCCTGGTACCGGACGGTCTCGTCGTCGCTCAACCAGCGCACCTCTGCCGTCGTGCTCCCCCCATGACGGCTGACGTCAATGAAATAGATGTATTTGCGGGTAATAATAACACTTGACACCCTCGCCGGGAACCACTATACGGATTCGCGCCGTGACAGAAAGCGTCACCGCTACTCACTCTCGCACATTCTCACGTTACCGACCGCAAGTGAAGCGCAAGTGAAGCGCGAGCGAACCACGCCACGACGACGCGAGCGGAACCAGCCCGTGCCCAGGCCGGCTCCGCTCGTGCTGCAGTGATCAGGCAGCAGACGCCGTGCGCCGCCGAACCGGCGCGCCGGTATGGTCAGGAGGCCAGCACGGCCTCGATCTCGAGCTGGAGCGTGACCTTGTCGGACACGACCACGCCGCCGCCCTCGCCCAGGCCGAAGTTGACGCCGAAGTCGCTCCGGTTGATCTCGCCGGTGGCGGTGAACCCGGCCCTGGTGCCGCCGTAGGGGTCGGGGCCGAAGCCGTTGAGTTCCAGCTTCAGCGGGACGCTCCTGGTTACATCCTTGAGCGTGAGCTCGCCGTCGAGAACGTACTCGCCGTCGACGGCCCGGACACCGGTCGAGCGATAGGTCATCTTCTGGTGCTTCTCGACCTCGAAGAAGTCAGCCGACCGGATGTGCGCGTCGCGCTGCTCGTTGCCGGTGTTGATGGAGGACAGCTCGATCTCGGCCGTCACCGAGGAGTTGAGCGGGTCCTCGCCGGTGACGAGCTCACCGGAGAACGTGTCGAACTTGCCGCGGACCTTGCTGACCATCATGTGCCGCACCGAGAAGCCAACCTCGGAGTGCACCGTGTCGATGGTCCACTTTCCGGCGACGTAGCCCGGAATGCTGGTTGCCGTGGTTGGGGCCGTCATCGTCACTCCCATGCTTGTTGGTTGAATACTCAACTGATATCAGGCCTGATCGCGATTGTCAAACGCTCAACCATCCAGCGGGTATGCTGGTAGCATGCCCAGTTCACAGACCCGGTGGCTGACAGCGGAGGAGCAGCTTGCCTGGCGGACGTTCCTGGCCGCCTGCAACACGCTGTTCCCCGCCGTCGAGGGGCAGCTGCTGCGCGATTCTGACATCCCGCACGGGTACTACGAGATCCTCGTCCGGCTGTCCGAGACGCCAGACCGGGCGCTGCGGATGACCCAGCTCGCCGAGGCGTCCACGTCGAGCAAGAGCAGGCTCTCACACGCGGTGGCGCGGCTGGAGGAACGCGGCTGGGTCAAGCGCCTCGACTGCGCCACGGACCGGCGCGGGCAGATAGCCCAGCTCACCGACGAGGGTTTCGCCGCGCTGGCAGCGGCCGCCCCTGGCCACGCCGAGCAGGTCAGGCGCTCCCTGATCGAGCGGCTCACCCCCGCGCAGGTGCAACAGCTGCGTGAGATCAGCGAGGCGATCCTCGCGAACGCCGAGCCGCTGCCCGAGGGCTCCGAGGGCTGCGGGGGCTGCGGAAGCGAGCCGTGAGCTGACGCCAGCTAGTCGGGCTGGCCCGTGGCCTCGAGGTTGGCGGCCATCTTGTCGGCGATCGCGGCCGGGCCGGGGCCCGGCACGTCTCGCAGCCCGGTGATCACGCCGGCCTGGTCGAGCGCGGAGCGGTTCTGGCTCAGCTTGTCCTTGGCCTCGACGTCCGTGATCATCATCTCGACGCCCACGATCGCTTTCAGCTGGCCGTTGATGTATTCCTGCGGGGCGTCGGTCACGGCCCACGGCCGCGGGTTCGCCGCCTCGTGGCGCCGGGTCAGCCGGGTCACCAGGTCACGAAGCCACTCGGCATCCCGGTGAAAGGTGACGCTCCCGGTGAGATGGACCGTCCGGTAATTCCAGGTGGGAACCACCCGGCCGTGCCTGGCCTTGCTCTCGTACCAGGACGGCGATACATACGCCTGCGGCCCGTGCACGATGGCCAGGGCGAGCGAGCCCGGCTGCGCCGTCTGCCATTGCGGGTTGGCCAGCGCGATATGACCGAGCAGCCGCCCATATTCCCCCTCGCGATCGGGGAAGTCCGGCGGCCGCTCCCAGATCACCGGGAGCAGGGTGGATACCGGCCTGCTGCCGTCGAACGTCACGAGGTCGGCCGCATCGGCGGCGTCGACGAACGCGGCAATCTCGGTCAGGTCGGTGACGGCAAAGTGGCGCGGCGTGTACATGTCACCAGGCTATGTGCCCGCGGACGCGGCTATTCTTGGTCCCAACGCGCTGACGGAGACGAGTAGCGCGGGGTCACGCGAGTGAAGAGAGCAGCCGGCAGCTGAGAAGGCGGCCTCGCGCCCCCGATGCGAAGACCCTCCCGAGCGCGGGGAGAAACGGCCGTCACCAGCCAGCGATGTGCCCTATGCCCCGCCGGCCGGCCCCCGTCAACGGGCCTGAACGAGGCGTCGCCATCATCTGGCGCCGCGAAGGTGCGGTGGCACCGCGAGTTCCCTTCTCGCCCGCACTCCCAAGGGGTCGTCGAGCACATCCCTGGAGGAGTGCGATGATCTCTCGTGTTCTGGCTGCCGACCTGCCCAAGCATGTCGGGGAGCAGGTCAGGATCGCCGGCTGGCTGCACCGCCGGCGTGAGCTCAAGGCGGTCACCTTTCTGATCGTCAGGGACCGGTCGGGCCTGGCCCAGGTGGTTACCGCGGCCGCCGGTGAAGCCGGCCCGGCCGCGGCCCACGGCCTGCCCGAGGAAACCGTCGTCGAAGTCACCGGCCTGGTCACGGCGAACGGCCAGGCACCGGGCGGCGCGGAGCTGACCGTGCCGGTGATCACGCCGCTGTCCGGGCCGGCGGCCCCACCGCCGTTCGACCTGTACCGGCCCGCGGTCACCGCTGGCCTGCCGACGATCCTCGACCACGCACCGACCACGCTGCGTCACCCGGCGCTGCGGGCCGGATTCGAGATCGCGGCGGCCAGCGTAGCGGGCTTCCGCGCGGCCCTGGACGCGCTGTGCTTCACCGAGGTGCACACTCCGAAGATCGTCGGGTCGGCCACCGAGTCGGGCGCGAACGTGTTCGGCATCGACTACTTCGGCCAGCCCGCGTATCTGGCTCAGTCGCCGCAGTTCTACAAGCAGGCGCTGGTCGGCGTGTTCGAGCGGGTCTTCGAGGTGGGGCCCGTGTTCCGGGCGGAGCCGCACGACACGGCCCGGCACCTGGCCGAGTACACCAGCCTCGACGCCGAGTTCGGTTTCATCGACGACCATCACGACGTGATGGCGGTGCTCCGCGACGTGGTGGCCGGGATGGCGGCCGGGGCGGCCGGGCGCGCCGGGGCCGCGCTGGACCTGCTGGGCCTGACCGCGCCCGTGGTCCCGGCGCAGATCCCCGAGATCCACTTCGCCGACGCCCAGGAACTGATCGCGGCGCACACGAACCGCGACCCGCGGGGTGAGCCCGACCTCTCGCCCGAGGACGAGCGCTGGCTCGGAGACTGGGCGCTGCGCGAGCACGGATCTGAGTTCCTGTTCGTGACCGGGTACCCGATGGCCAAGCGGCCGTTCTACACCCACCCCGACCCGGCGAGGCCGGCCTTCTCCAACAGCTTCGACCTGATATTCCGCGGCCTCGAGCTGGTCACCGGCGGACAGCGGCTGCACCGGCACGCGGACTACCTGACCGCGCTGGCGCAGCGCGGCGAGGACCCCGCTCCCTTCTCCGGATACCTGCAGGTCTTCGAGCACGGGATGCCGCCGCACGGCGGCTTCGCCATCGGGCTGGAGCGCTGGACGGCACGGCTGACCGGTGCGGCCAACGTGCGGCAGGTCACGCTGTTCCCCCGCGACCTGCATCGCCTCAGCCCGTAGACCGATCCGCGCATGGGGCTCACCCCGGCCGCTGCCACCCGCCTACGATGGGCCGGCGGCAGACTCGACTCCGAGCACCCGGGCGAGCAGGAAGAGCTGGCCGCGGTTAGTAGGCCACGGTGATCCGGCGCCGGAACGCCTCGCCGTCCTCCAGTTCGTCGGCGAACGCTATCGCGTAGTCCGGGATGCTGATCCGGCTCTGGCCGTTGTCACCGACGAGCAACTGGTCCCCGCCGACCCGGAATTCGCCGGTCCGGTCCCCCGGGCCGATCACCCCGGCCGGGCTGACGTAGGTCCAGTCGAGATCGTCGATCTCGCGGTAGACCTCCTCGAGGGTCCTGGCGTGCGCAAGGGCGGCGGGCTTCCAGGACGGGGGAAACTCCGGGGTGTCGAGAAGCCGCTGACCGGGCGCCACCTCGAGGCTGCCGGCCCCGCCGACGACGACGAGGCGGCGCACCCCGGCCCGGCGGAGGCCCTCGGCCAGACCTCGAGCGGCGCCGAGCAGGCTGTCCTCGGGATCCTCGCCATCGGCGCCGCGGCGCGGGCCGGTCGCCGAGACGACCGCATCCTTCCCGGAGGCGAGCCGCGCCACCGAGCCCGGATCGCTGGCGTCACCGGTGACGGCCTGCACGACCAGACCCTCGACCGGCGCGCCACTTCTGGTAGCTGCCGTCACCGTATGTCCGCGTGCCAGCAGTTCTGCGGTGATTGCCCGGCCGATGACACCTGAAGCGCCGAACACGACAATCTTCATGGTTTCACCTCATCCTGCCCTGCGCTCGCTGCGCCGGCCACGGTAGGTGCTTCCCGGGAGGGACCGGCACAACCTCGATGCGGGCACGGCTTTGATGGCGGATTGCCGGGAATCAGCCGGGAATCACGAGAACCTTGCCCACCGCCCCGGCCTCGACCGCGTCCTGCGCAGCGGCGATCTCGTCCAGCGGGAACGTGGTAACCGGCAGCTCGGTCAGCGCCCCATCCGCGAGCGCTGCCGTGATGTCCGCAGCGGCTTGTTCGAGCGCCTCCTGGGGCACCCCGTACAGCAGCACGAACCTAAGGATGACGTTTGCGTTCATGCAGGCACGTACCGGCACCACCGGGTCGCTCGCTTCTGCGGCGTAGCAGACAATCCGCGCATCTGGCCGCGCTATCACCGCGAGGTCGAGCTGCAGGTTCGCGCCGAGGGCCAGCTCGACCACGTGGTCGACACCTCCCTGGCCCGCAAACGAGCTGATCTGGTCGGCTGCGTCCGGCTCCCGGTAGTTGACGACCAGGTCCGCGCCTGCCTTCGCGGCCAGCTCGGCCTTCTGCGGCCCGCTGACCGTGGCGACCACCCGGGCTCCCGCGTGCTTGGCCAGCTCGATGGCGAAGTGACCGACGGCGCCGGCACCCCCAGCCACCAGGACCGTCTTCCCGTCGATCGGCCCGTCGGCGAACAGGCACCGGTGAGCCGTGATTGCGGGAACGCCCAGGCTGGCCCCGAGCTCGGCCGAAACGCCCGGGGGAAGCGGGACGGCGTTCCGCTCCGGGACCACGGTCCACTCGGCGGCCGTTCCCCACCGGCGGCCGGCCGCCGCCATCCACAGCCACACGCGCTGGCCGATACGAGCCGGATCCACGCCCTCGCCAACCGCGTCGATCACGCCCGCGCCATCGTGATGTGGGATCTGAAAGCCGTCGATCGCCCTGGGGGTCGCGCCGCTGCGGGACTTCCAGTCGGTGGGATTTATGCCGGAAAGGTGGACTTTGACGCTGACCTCTCCGGGGCCAGGCTCCGGCCGATCCACCTCCTCGAACCGCAACACCTCGCGGGCTGCACCGAAACGGTCATAGAGCGCAGCTTTCATCGCTGGAACGCCTCCAGACTCATCGACTCAGGCCACTGCGATTGTCTCACCCAAGGGCCGGGGTCCCTCGAATGCGACAGGGCAACGCGCGCAGCCACGGACGGCTGCGCGCTGCCAGCCGATCCACGCGGGTCCGCCCTGAGCCGACTGAGACTGTTCTGGCTGCTGAACCGGACGGCCTTCAGTTCCCCGACTCCTCGATAGCGTCGGGCAGGACGTACACCTTGCTCCATCCGGAGCTTTTGGCCTGGCCAAGGGCGCTGTCCGCGGCGCCGATCAGTTCGGCGAGCGCCCGCCTGGACTCGTTCATAATCGCGACCCCGATGGACACGGTCAGGCGGAAAACGAAGCCTTCCTGGCTGCCGGACTCGATGGCAATGGGCTCGCCCGCTATGTGATCACGCAACCGCTCGCTGATCCGCAGCGCTTCGTCCCGCCCGGTCTGCGGCAGCAGGATGGCGAACTCATCGCTGCCGAAGCGGCCGATCAGATCGTGTCCAGGTAGTTGATCTTTGAGCATGCTCGCTATGTCTCGGATAAGCTGATCACGAACGGATTGCCCCGCCATATCGTGTACATCAGTAAAATGATCTATGTTTACCATCGCAAGAGCCAAGGGTACCCTGCGGCGCAGCGCCCTGAAGAACTCAGCTTCTGCCTCACGCTGCCACGTCCCCGCATTCAGCAGCCCGGTCTTTGGATCAATTCGGGCATGAGATACGAGCTGAGATCGCATAATTGAACGCTTGCACAACACTACAGACGGCAGCGCCAGAGCCATTAGTATTGGATTAATCCTGACGACAAGGGTGATCGATACTGCAAGGCTCAGCTCAAGTAGGTCAGACGTCAGGGATTCCCTGGTGCCTACGAGATCACGAAGCCGTGCGCCACGATCGGAGATTTTTATTGCAAGTACCACAAGGCCACAATTTATGAACCATGCGACAAGGCCGCAGAAAGCAACGCTAGCGGTCCAGGTAAGTGCGTGTCTATCGACTCCAGGAAAGGGTCCCGCAATCGATGTAGGAATCGCGTGAAACACCACAGATGCGAACCCATAGCCCAGGCTCAGGCTGGCGTTGCTCATGACCCGCCGATAGATCACAAGGCGAGGGACGCGGACCAACTTGTAAATCATCAGCGGAAACGGTGCGATGAACGCGAAGGCAGGAGGCAACGCTACTGCAATCGCCAGAAACCACACTGACTGCAGGTCTCTGACAACCTCACCGTGCGCCTCCCTGACGCCTCGCGTCGACTCGATTGCGGCGATACCGCAACCCAGCAGAGCTGAGCCCAGGAGCAAGTCCGAAGGCTGGACCCTGGTGCGTGCGATCGCCGTGACGATTGCACAGAGGGTAAGCGCATCGATACAGAGCACATACGCGAGCACAGGGCGCGGCAGTGTCCACAGTTGCCACCTGCGGACATGCCGTGTCAGAGCGAGCAATCCGCCCGATACTTGACTAAGCAGGCGGAGTGCAGGCATGAACTCCCCCAGCCATGATTTAAACGTCGTACTCGGCTTCTTGTGGGCGGTAAGGAATAGATGTCACATCGTCACAGAGAGCTATCGAGCCTGTCAAGGCGAGCTCCCCCCAGGTACTGCCCACCATGCGTGCGGCTCGAGCCTCCGACGCAATCTCATCCCCACGCACATGGAGGAGTCGACCGTGCGCGTGGAGCAGAGAAATAAAGCTTGTCTTCGGCTCAAATCATAATATATCGGCGCCCATGGAAGGAGGAGCGATGCGCTTCGTCGAGTGGGGCTGACCCGCCCAGCACACATGCACCCCGGCCACCCAGCACAGGAAGGAACAGCCATGCGCTTCGTCGAGTGGGGCTGAGCAGCCCACCACACACCACACCCGGCCACCCAGCACAGGAAGGAGCAGCCATGCGCTTCGTCGAGTGGGGCTGAGCAGCCAAATCCGCCAGCACCGAACATCCAGCACAGGAAGGAGAGGCCCGTGCGGTTCGTCGAATGGGGCTGACTTAGCCGTACCGCGTCATGACCGCGAGGATCAAGGAGCCGGTTCCCGCGCCAGTCGGCTGACGAGACCCGCTATCGCCAAAGCGGCGGCCACGGCCGTACCTAGGCCGCCGCCGATGGCGATCGTGATCATCCGGCGACACGCTCGCTCCTGCGAGGACTATCCGTAGGTCCGTGCCAATAACATCCCTCCTTGCGCCAGGCGAGCACCTAGCCGCGGCGTGTAGGGGGCGCCACCGGGCGACAAGGTAGCGCTGGCCACCAGTCACGAAGAGGCGCATGGACCGCGCGTGATGATGATCAGCAACGTGCCGAACCAGGTCACATTCGGCTCGCAAGCCAGGACGTTGCCAAACCGTTGCCTAGCGTCTGCCATTAGCTAACTAATCGTGATTGAGTTATTACTTAGTGTCAGACGATCTGGCAGTGCGACGCCAGCCGGCCGGAGCTACCCTGATTGTCGCTACGTGCGCCCTGGACCGAGGGGCACATCGGGCTGGCACGTGGTGGCCGCTTGCCGGGGGTAGCGGGCGGTCAGACGAGCTGGCGACCGGTTGGCGCAGGATGCGCGTGCTCTCGCTGAAACGTTGGCGTTAGTGATGTCTCAGCATCCTCCCAGCCATCACCCATGGCCCCTTTGGCGTCCGGTCGCCACAATCGGCTAGACGCATGGCAGAGTGCCCGAGCCCCTGGCACGGGCGGCCGACCTGCGGATGGAGGAACCGATGCGCCGAGGCGCCGGGCGTCAGCGAGTCGCTGTGCGCCAAAGGAGCGTCCTGACGATGCGGCGGGTGACCTGGTTCGCGGGGACCATCGTGGCCGTGCTCGGGGTGTCTGCGCTGACGCCCATCCCCCAGGCGGCTGGCGACACGGCCGCCAAACGAGGCATCCCGTTCAGCGGGACGGCCGCGGTCGGCGCGTTGTTCACCAGGAGGGCTAACGGCAAACTCGGCTCGCATTTCTGCACGGCCAGCGTGGTCAGCAGCCCAGGTGAGAACCTCCTGATCACCGCCGCGCACTGCATGACCGGGCGGCCCCTCGGGGCGGCGACAGGCGTCGTATTCGCACCCGGATATCACGACGGCAAGTTCCCGCACGGCACGTGGTTCATCAGGGCGACGTACGTCGACACGGCATGGGAGCAGGGCCGTAACCCGAATGACGACGTCGCGTTCCTGGTCGCCGGGCGGGCGGGCACCCATATTCAGCGCCACACCGGCGCCGAGACCTTGAAGATCAACAGGCCACCGCAGGTCGTCGATGTGATCGGCTATCCGGACGGCAAGAGCGACCCGATCACCTGCACGGCTCGGGCGCGCAGCTTCGATCAAGGGCACCAGATGGTCTTTGACTGCGACGACTACACCGACGGCACCAGCGGCGGGCCCTTCCTGGCCCACGTGAGCCCGAAGACCGGAGACGGATGGGTCATCGGGGTAATCGGCGGTTACCAGGAAGGCGGAGACACCCCGAACATCTCGTACTCGCCGAGGTTCTTCTCTGCAATCGAGGACCTCTACGAGACCGCGGTGGCGGCCACCTCAGGCTGACGGCCCAGGGGCCGGAACGATCCGCTCCAGGTCAGCAAGCTCGTCGGGCGACGGGATCCAGTCTGCGGCCGCCGCGTTGGCCTTGACCTGCTCCGGCGTCGTTGCTCCGGCTATCACCGACGAGCAGCCCGGCTGGGCGGCCAGGCCGCCGATAGCCACGTCCAGGATCGTCTGGCCGTGCTCCTTCGCCCAGCCGATCAGCGCTTCCACTTTGTCCAGCTTCTCGTCGGTGATGTACTCGCGCCTGCTGGCCAGCCTGCTGCCCTCGGGCGGTGCCTGGCCGCGCCGGACCTTCCCTGTGAGCAGGCCGTTGGCCAGCGGAAAGTACGGCAGCACGCCGAGGCCATAGTGGACGGCAGCGGGCACGACCTCTGCCTCGGCTCCGCGCTCGAGCAATGACCAGTGATTCTGCGCCGATATGAACGCGGCCGTGCGGAGATCCCGAGCAGCGCCGGCTGCCTCGGCAAGCTGCCAGCCGGAGAAGTTCGAATGGCCGATGTATCGCACCTTGCCCTGAGTCACCAGTTCGCCCAGCGCCACGAGAGTCTCCTCGATCGGGGTGGCCGGATCGGGAGTGTGCAGCTGATACAGGTCGATGTAATCGGTCCGCAGGCGACGAAGGGAATGCTCGACGGCACGCAGGATGTAGCTGCGGCCGCCTTTTACCCCGGCGGCTGGTCCGTAGCCCATGTCGGCATTGCGGTGGCCGAACTTCGTGGCCAGCACAACCTGATCACGGCGGCCAGCCAGCACCTCGCCGAGGATCTCCTCGGACCGCCCGGCGCCGCCGTAGCTGTCAGCGGTATCGAGCAGGGTAATTCCCGCGTCGATGGCTGCGTCCACCACCGCGCGGGTCGCGTCCGTGTCCAGCCTGCGCCCGAAGTTGTTGCAGCCCAGACCGGCGACCGATACCACGAGTCCCGAGCTACCCAGAGACCTGTAACGCATTCTCCGCATGCCTCCCGAGCGCCGATGGGGGTGACGGGCGCCAGATCCTTGATCGTACGCGATAGGCCAGCGCGCGATCGCAAGCGAGCGTAGAGTCACCGAGCAACGCCCGTCACAGGGATCACTCGTGGCGACACTCTGGGCGGCCGGCCAGGATGCGAGCCGGGGCGCAGGAACGAGGCTAGCGAGACTCCCGGGGTGCCCAACTTTTTGGGGTGGCGTGAAATCGCATATGCGATATCATGTGGTAAGAGCGGCAAACCGAACACTTCCATGACGCAATTGTCCCGAGAATCAATCCGAAAAGGTGCAGCTAGCAGACCCCATAGCGTGCAACGTGTCGCCTCGGGACCGGCGGATGAGCACGTCAACAGGGCGATATCCGGAGTGGCCGGGCAGCTAGCAGGAGGGAGCGGAGTTCATGGTGGAAGGGGCTGGCGGGCCCACGGTGTTGCGCATCCTCCTCGGCACACAGCTGCGGCGCCTGCGTGAAGCACGGGGCATTACCGCGCAGGATGCGGCCCGGGCGATCAGGGGATCGGAGTCCAAGATCAGCCGGATCGAGCTCGGCAGGACGTCGGTCCGAGAAGTGGACATCATCGACCTGCTCAGCCTCTACGGGATCGCCGACCTGGCGGAACGCGAAGAATTGCTCACTCTGGCCGGCCAGGCGAATCAGCCCGGCTGGTGGCACCAATACCAAGACGTCCTTCCCGGCTGGTTCCAGGCATACGTCGGACTGGAGGAGTCGGCCGAGTCGATCCGCAGTTACGACTCGCAGTTCATTCCCGGCTTGCTGCAAACCGAGGAATATGCCGCCGCGGTCCTCGCACTGGGCGAGTTCTCTCTCGAGGAAGCCGAGCGTCTGGTGTTCTTGCGCAAGGAACGGCAGCGCCGGTTCGCTTCCGGGGGGCTGCGGCTGTGGGCGATCGTGGACGAGGTCGCACTGCTGCGGCCGGTCGGCAGCCCGCAGATCATGCGGGCACAGCTGGATCATCTATGCGACGTCTGCGACCAGCCGGGTTTCGCGCTGCAGGTGGTGCCCGACTCGGCGGGAGCCTACGCGGCGCCCGGCAGCTTCAGCATCCTGCGCTTCGCCGTCCCCGACCTGCCCGATGTGGTCTACATCGAGCAGCTCACCAGCGCCATGTACCTGGACAAGCCCGTCGACGTGGAGCGGTACGCCTCGGCGATGGACAAGCTGAGCGCGATCAGTGCTCCGCCCGAGGAGACCAAGCAGGTCATCCGTGCCCGGCTCGAGGATATGGAGAAATCCCCATGAGCAGCACCCGCAATGGCATGGACGCACGCATGCTGGTCGGTGCGACCTGGATCAAGAGCCGGCGCAGCGGCCCCACCGGGGGCAACTGCGTGGAGGTTGCTTTCCTCGACAGCGGTGAGATCGCGATGCGCAATTCCAGGCACCCCACCGGGCCTGCACTGATCTTCACCGGAGCTGAGTGGGACGCCTTTGTCGGCGGTGCCAGGGACGGCGAATTCAGCCGGCCGGCACTGTCTTGAGCGGGGGCCGCCCTGATCTGTCGGCTTACCCACGAGCCCCGGAACAGTGCGCGAACAACAAGCCTCCCGCAGCCCCGCCGTTCGGCGGGGGTGCGGGAGGCGGTGGAGCCTTCGGTAGCTAGCTGACAGCCACGTCGAACTCGCCGTTCTTGACCCCCGTGATGAATGCCGACCACTCTTCACGGTCGAACACGTGCGCGCTCTTGCGCACATCCTTGGAGTCACGGAGGGCGACGCTGCCGTCGGCGAGATGCGCCACCTCCACGCAACCGTCGGAACTGCAGGCCCGACTGCGTATCCACCGGGCTGCGCTCAGTTCGTGTGTCATCGGGGTTTCCTTTCGTTGATCAAACAATTTCCCTAGCGAGCTGGCTGATGAGGTCGGTTGAGTCGGCCGGTGACAGGGCCGCCGCGCGCAACAGGTCAAAG
Source organism: Streptosporangiaceae bacterium (assembly GCA_030039095.1). Next base: position 5,674 of record JASHQP010000027.1, on the reverse strand, counting down.
GCCTCGGCCCGGGCACGTACGTCCCGCTCCCTCTCTAGGTAGGCCTGTCCGGCAACACCTTCTGTATATACGACATCCGGGTCAAATCGCTCGGGAAACTCGATGATCGCGAAGGGCCCGTTGAGGCAAGGATGCGGCCCGCTGCTGAACGGGAGCACCTGCAGCGTGACGTTCGGCCACAGGCTGGCATCAGCCAGGTGATTCAGCTGCCCCCGCATAAGCTCCGGCGACCCCATCGTCCGGCGGATCACTGCTTCGTCCAGAATGAGCCACAGCTCTATCGGATCAGCGCGGAGGATCACCTCCTGCCGCTGCATCCGCAGCGCGACCAGGCGTTCAATCTGCTCGGGCGTCTGCTTCCTGCGAACCGTGGTCATAACGACCCGGGCGTATGCCTCGGTCTGCAGCAGGCCGTGGACCACCAGCGACTCATAGGCACGCAACGATGCAGCCTCGGCCTCCAGACCCACGTAGACGTCGAAGCCCGTGGGCAATACGTCCTCCCACGCTGCCCACCAGCCTTTACGGTGACCGTCACGGGCCATGTCCACGAGGATCTGGCGGCCACCCGGATCGTGGACGCCGTAGAGATCGAGCATGGCCGAAAGGTAGGCGGTCCTGGTAGGGGCCTTGCCCGTCTCGATACGCGAGAGCGTTGATGTGGCAAGGCCGAGCTTCTCTGCAACCTCCTCCAGTTTTATCGAATGCGCCTCGCGCAATCGCCTTAACTCGGTGCCAAGCCGACGTCGGCGTACCGTCGGGCCGATTGACGCGGTCATTCGGCCTCCCCTCCTAGAGGGCACGCGCGACAGTTCCCGATCCCAGGCTCGCTGCGGGAACTGCCATTGCGGCTGCTGGGCTTGAGCCAATCATAGGGGACATCGAGGCCAGATGGGATCGCAATTGAGATTTCATCCACCATATTTGTTCCACGCACTTGCGTGGCATGCACTCCCAGACCATGATGACTTCTAGCGTCCTGAGCCCGCGCCGACCCGCCCCGGCACGGTCTCGATCGCCAGTTGGCATTCGTTGGCCGGCAGGGGCGGGGAGGGAACGGATCCAGATGACAGCATTGGCTGCCAGCGCCAGCGACTGTGCTGAGGACCTGGCAGCGATGGCGAGCGCCGCCGTCATCGGCAGCCTGACGATCCCGGCCCGCCCCGAATTGGTCAGCGCGGCGCGGTCCTTCGTGACGAAGGCGGTCGGCGAGGGCGATCCCGCCGCCGACGTCGCTGTCTTACTCGTGTCGGAGACCGTCACCAATGCTGTGCTGCACAGCAACTCCCGGCTCCCGGGCGGCACGGTGACGGTGACCGCCGTCGAGATCGCCGGCGGTGTGCGCATCGAGGTAGCCGACGGGGGCTCTGAGCAGAGCGCCCCGGAGGTGAAGGGCCACGGCTGCGTGTCCGGCGGGCACGGTCTTTTCCTGGTGCAGACCCTGGCCGACCAGTGGGGCTACGTCCGCGACGATTACGGGACGACCGTGTGGTTCTGGCTCGTCCGGGGTCGCGGTTATCCAGCCCTGGGCGATCTGCCCGATGGGCCCTGACGGGTCGTCGCTCCGGCCAGCCTGCGGCCCCTTATCCTGGCAAGCATGGCCTCGCTGACCGACCGCAAGGTACTCGTCGGCCAGGCGTACGCGAGCCCTGGCCCGCTGGAAGCCAGAAGGGCTATCTATCGCTGGCAGCGGCCTGCCAGAGACCTGCCCGGTGCCGCACTCTCGTTCCTGCAGGACGCCACGGGGCTGGTCGTGGACGTCGGCTGCGGCCCGGGCCAGTACCTGAGCCGCATCGCCGACGAGCGCCCGGACCTGCGCGTGCTCGGCCTCGACCTGTCGCCGGGCATGCACCCCCGTGCGGTCGCCGACGCCCAGCAACTGCCGCTGGCCGACGGCGTCGCCGGTGCCGCGCTGGCGATGCACATGCTGTACCACGTGCCCGACATCGACCGGGCCATTGGCGAGCTGGCGCGGGTGCTGCGGCCGGATGGGATCGCGATCGTCGCCACCAACGGAGAAGGCCACATGCACCAGCTCCGCGCACTGCTCGTCGACGCCGTGCGCGCAGTCGAGCCAGCTGTGGCCGCCGCCGAGCCCGTCTCCGGTTCGGCCGTCGGCCATCGGTTCCGGCTGGAGAACGCGCCGGCCATGCTGCGGCGGCACTTCACCTCAGCCAAGGTGACTTCCTGGCAGACCAAGATCAGAATACCGGAAACCGGGCCGGTCGTCGCGTACCTGGACAGTCAGCGGGCAAGCCGCGCCGACCGGCTCCCCGCGGGGATAAGCTGGGAAGACATGATCGATATCGCGCGGGGGCTCGTCGAGCGGATCATCGCCCGTGACGGCGCATTCGCCGCCGACTCCCACTCCGGCCTCATCGTCTGCCGCAACCCTCGCCGTTCATGATCCCGGAGGATTTGTTGTCGTATGCGCTAAGAATCCTCCGGGATCATGAAAATCAGGACGTTCGGCGGCCGGTGCGCGGCTGACGGGCCGCCGAGCCTGTGCGCTTCTGCCTCAGCCGCATCGACAGGTGCACCGGGCTGCCCTGGAAGCCGAATTCCTCCCTCAGCCGGCGCTCGATGAACCTCCGGTACCCGGCCTGCAGGAAGCCGGTCGTGAACAGGACGAAGTGCGGAGGGCGGATACCGGCCTGGGTCGCGAAGAGGACCTTGGGCTGCTTGCCGCCACGCACCGGCGGCGGAGTGGCCGCGACCAGCGCGGAGAGCCAGCCGTTCAGCCGCCCCGTCGGCACCCGCGTCTCCCAGCCGGCCAGGGCGAGTTCGAGCGCCGGGACCAGCCGGTCGACGTGCCACCCGGTCGCCGCCGAGATGTTGACCCGCGGCGCCCAGCGGGCGGTGTGCAGCTGCCTGTCGATCTCGCGATCCAGGAAGTGCCGACGGTCCTCGTCCACCAGGTCCCATTTGTTGTACGCGATCACCAGGGCGCGGCCGGCGTCGATCACCATAGAAACGATCCTCAGGTCCTGCTCGGCGAGCGGCTCGCTCGCGTCCACGAGCACGACGGCCACCTCGGCACGCTCGAGCGCGCGCTCGGTGCGCATGGCGGCGAAGTAGTCGGCGCCCTGGGCTTCCCGGACCCGCCGCCGGATCCCGGCTGTGTCGACGAACCGCCATACGCTGCCGCCGAGCTCGACGAGCTCATCGACCGGGTCCCTGGTGGTTCCGGCCTCTGCGTCCACGAGTGCCCGCTCCTGCCCGGCCAGCCTGTTCAGCAGGCTCGACTTGCCGACGTTGGGGCGGCCGAGCAAGGCCACCCGCCGGGGGCCGCCCTCCGGGGCGAAGGACTCGCGCGGGGCCTCGGGCAGCGCGTCGAGAACCGCGTCGAGGAGGTCGCCGCTCCCCCGGCCGTGCAGCGCGCTGACCGGCATCGGCTCGCCGAGCCCCAGCGACCAGAGAGAGGCGGCCGAAGGCTCGGCCGGGGCGTCGTCGACCTTGTTGGCGGCCAGCACGACCGGCTTGCGCGACCGGCGCAGCACCGCGGCGACGGCCTCGTCGGCGTCCGTCACGCCGACGACGGCATCCGCGACGAACAGCACCGCGTCTGCGGCATCCACCGCGAGCCGTGCCTGGCCGGCCACCCGGGCGGCCAGGGCTCCCGATCCCTCGACGGATGGTTCCCAGCCACCGGTATCCACCAGTGTGAACGCCCGGCCGCGCCAGGTTGCGTCGTAGGCGACCCGGTCCCTGGTGACGCCCGGCGTGTCGGCGACGACCGCCTGCCTGCTGCCGAGAATCCTGTTCACCAGCGTCGACTTACCGACGTTGGGCCTGCCGACCACGGCCACGACCGGCGCGGGGGCAACGGGCTCCTCGGGCGCGGGGGCCTGCGACGCTGGTCTCACGTGGTCCACGCGCCCGCCTTCCGTAGCGGGGAGGCCTGGGGAGACCCGTCGCCCGGGGCAGCGCTGTTCGGGGGAGCCTGGGGAGACCCGTCGCCCGGGACAGCGGTGCTCGAGGGCGCCTGGGCCAGCGCGACGATCTCGCGAATGACCTCATCCAGCCCCAGGGCCGTCGTATCGATCTCCACGGCGCCGGCGGCCCTGGCCATCTGCGGCGCGTCGGACCGGTCCCGCTGTGCCTGCTCGGCCCTGGTCAGGGCGACAGTTGCGGCCGGGTCGGCGGCAAGCTCGGCGGCGCGCCTGCGGGCCCGCACCGTCTCGCTTGCGGTCAGGAAGACCTTCACCGGGGCGTCGGGAGCTACTGCCGTCCCGATGTCCCTGCCCTCCGCAACGATCCCCGTCCCGGCTGCCAGGGAATCCGCGATGATCTCCTGCTGCAGCGCGACGAGGCGACGGCGGACCTCCGGTACCGAGGCGACCGCGCTGACCGCGTTGGACACCTCGCGGGTCCGGATGGGCCCCGCCACGTCCGTGCCGTCCACGCGGATTGCAGGGGCTTGTGGGTCGGTGCCGACCTCGATCACCGGACGATGGGCAGACGCGGCCACCACCTGCGGATCCGAGACGTCCAGGCCGTGGGCGAGCAGCCACCAGGTAAGCGCCCGGTAGGTCGAGCCGGTGTCCAGGTAGCGGAGGCCGAGCGCGCGTGCGGCCGCACGGGCCGCGGTCGACTTGCCGGACCCGGCCGGGCCGTCCACCGCGATCACAAGCCTTGCGTGCTCCGAGGCTTCCGGCGCGTGGTGCTTCGTCACGAAGGCGATGCTACCGGCGAACCGGCCAGCCGCCGGCCGCGAGCGCCTCGACCAGCCGCGCCGCCGCTTCCGGCCGGACCGCCAGTTCCGCCACGCCGACCGGCAGTCCGGCCGAGTGCTCGATCCCGACGTCCTCGATGTTGATCCCGGCCTCGCCAGCCGCCTGGAACAGCCTGGCCAGCTCGCCAGGCCGGTCGCCGATGACCACCTGGACGATCGCATAGTGGGGCGCCGGCGCGCCTTGTTTTCCGGGGATCCTGGTGACCCCGGCGCCGCCGCGTTCCAGCATTCGCGCCAGGTCCTTGACCGACTCCTCGTCACCCTGTGCGATCCTGGCCAGCGCGCCGGATGCCGCCGCAAGATCGGCAGCAACCGCGGCCAGGACTTCGGCGGTGTGTCCCGCGTTGGAACACAGGATCTGCGTCCACAGCCCGGTGTCCCCCGCCGCGATCCTCGTGACGTCGCGCAGCCCCTGGCCCGCCAGGCCCAGGGCCCCGTCGGGCGCGCCCTCCAGCCGTGCCGCCATGGCCACTGCCACCACGTGCGGTGCGTGCGACACCAGCGCCGCCCAGCGGTCGTGGTCGGCGGGAGACATCCGGACCGGCTGGGCGCCGCAGCTTCTGGCCAGGCCGGCGACGGCATCGGCGGCCCCGGGGGCGGTCTCCGGCAGCGGGCAGATCGCCCAGGGACGGCCGAGGAACAGGTCCGCCCTGGCCGCGGCCGGACCAGACCGCTCTCTTCCGGACAGCGGGTGCCCCCCGGCGAACGACGCCAGATCGCAGCCAAGCTCGCGAGCCCGGGCCAGCGGCAGCTCCTTGACGCTCGCGACATCGGTGTACCAGCGGGCGAGGCCCCGCCCCTGGGCATCAGCCAGAGCCGGCGCGACCGCCTCGGGCGGCATCGCGAGCACGGCCAGGTCGGCCGGCTCGCCGGGTGGGCCCTCCTCGGGCATCGGCGCGCCTGCCCCGATGTCCGCGGCGAGCCGGGCCGCGGCGGGGT
>JASHQP010000300.1 GCA_030039095.1 Streptosporangiaceae bacterium | reverse complement strand
GTGGGCCGGCGGCGGGGCGGCCGACCTCGACGACCTGCTGGCCGCGGCCGCGCGGCTGCCGGCGCTGCGCTGGGTGATCGACGCCGACGATCCCGCGCTGGTCGCTCCCGGCGACATGCCGTCGCGGATCGCGGCGGCCTGCGCGGCACTGGGGCAGGAGCCGCCTGCCGACCGCGCCGAGACCGTGCGGTGCATCCTGGACAGCCTGGCGCTCGCGCACAGCCGGGCCGTGCTGGACGTCCAGGAGCTGTCGGGGCGCCACGCCGACACCGTTCACCTGGTCGGCGGCGGAGCCAGAAACGAGCTGCTGTGCCAGCTCACGGCCGACGCGTGCGGGCTGCCCGTGGTGGCCGGGCCGGTCGAGGCGTCGGCGGTCGGCAACATCCTGGTCCAGGCGCGCACGCTGGGAGCCGCGCCGCGAGACCTCGCGGGGCTTCGCGCTCTGGTCCAGGCCAGCAGCCGGCTGCGGCGTTTCGAGCCCGCTGGCCCGCCGGAAAGCTGGAGGGCGGCCGCGCGCGAACTCGGCTAGCCGGGCCGTCCGGCGGTATCCAGTTGCAAGCATCACCGAAAAAGTGATATCACGATGATATCGCCAAACTGGCGCCGGGAAACGCAGGAGGCCACCCCATGCAGGCACCAACAGAGAATCCCATGCAGGCACCAACGAAGAACGCCGCTGCTTCGCGGCCGATGATCGTCACCACTACCGAGAACATCCCGGACAGCAAGGTGGTGCAGACCCTCGGCCAGGTCTTCGGCCTGACCGTCCGGTCCCGGAGCATTGGCGGCAACCTCGCCGCGTGGTTCAAGAGCCTTGCCGGGGGCGAGATCCGGTCCTACGTCAAGCTCAACGAGGACTCCCGCCGGCAGGCGCTCGACCGCCTGGTCGAGAACGCCGCGGCCATGGGCGCCAACGCCGTGACGATGATGCGCTTCGACTCCACCGAGATGGGCGCGGGCATGAGCGAGATCGTGGCGTACGGCACGGCCCGGGTGCTCGAGTGGGCTCCCACGCCGGGCGACGAGAGCTGAGCGGGGCCAGCGATGCACGTCGTCGACTGGGTCATCATCGCGGTCGTGGTCGCGGGGATCGTCATCGCGATCTTCGGCTGGGACCGGTACCGGGGCGACCGGAAGAGCACGGCCGATGGCGGCGCATCTCAGCCGACCGGCGAGGTGTTCACCGATCCCGACACGGGCCGGCGAATGCGCGTCTGGTACGACCCCAGCACCGGCCGCCGCGAGTACCGGGCCGAGGCAAACCCCGACCGGTAGACGTGTACAGCCAGCAGGACCTCGTCAACAGCCCGTAAGCTGCGCAGCTGCTGCAGCGCTTCGGCTCGCCACACCACCACGTACGTCATGGCAGACTGCCGGCCGAGGTAGGAGATCTCTCCAGCCTCAGCCTCGGCTAGCGCATCAGCGACTGGTCCAAGCGGCTCGCCGAGGTACCACGGCTACGACTTGGTTAGGTACCAGTACTCGGGCATGAACGTCTGGAGCGGGTTGAAGACGACGCCGTGCAGGTTCTTGCTCACCCCGTATACATAGGGGACGTTCGGCAGCCAGATGGACGGAAGCTGCTCGGCCGCGTAGGTGGCGAACGTGTGGTAGATGGCCAGGCTGCCACTGGTGTTGGTCTCCGCGATCAGCTTGTTCATCTCGGCGTTGCTGTAGCTGCCCTTGTTGGCCCCGGCACCGGTGCCGAATATCTCCTCGCCGGTCGGCTCGTAGTCGGGCCCGTAGACCCAGCCGCCGACCGTGGACGCCTCCCACGTGCACGACGGGCCCTTGGAGCAGGGCGTCGCGCTGCCGATGACGCTGTTGAAGGTCTCGCCGTCCAGGTTGATGTCCACGCCGGCCTTGGATGCGTCCGACTTGTATACCTGGAGCTCCTGCGGGATCCCGTACACGTCGGACGCGTAGTCGAGGGTGAACTGCAGCTGCTCCCCCTTCGCGATGCCCGCTCCGCACTTGGCAGGGTCCGTGCAGGTCATGACGCCATTGACCTTGGTCCACCCGTGACTGGCCAGCAGGCTCGCCGCCTTGGCGACATTGAAGGGGTACGGCCCGTCCCCGTCCTCGACCGAGGGCACCCACTGGTTCGCGGGCTCGGTCGGCGCCGGGCCGGTGGTCGGGTAACCGTAGCCGCGGTAGATCGCCTTGTCGATGCCGGCCTGGTCCACGAGGTACGCAAGCGCCTGGCGGACGTAGAGCTGGCTGAACACCGGCCCGAACGGAGAGTTGAAGTTGACCCGGTAGAAGTAGAAGCTGAACGTGTAGCTGAGCTGCAGCGAATAGTTCGGCAGCGGGCTGACCGGCGAGCCGCTGGCCGGCTTGGCCGGCAGGTCGTTGTCGGGCACCAGGCCGATGTCGAGCCCGCCGGTCTGCATGGCCGTGTACATGGCCGAGGGGCTGGTGTACGTCAGCAAGTTGACCTGCGCCAGGCGTGGCCTGGGGCTGCCGGAGTACTTCGGGTTCGGCACGAGCGCGCTGTTACCGTTCGGGTTGAAGCTCTTCAGCCGCCACGGCCCGTCGACCACGGACCAGATCGGGCTCGACACGTACGTGGCGGCCTGCTGCGCCTGTGCGGTCAGGAAGTTGTAGACGGCCTTGCACCTCGCCCAGCCGTCGGCGGCGCTGTCGGTCGCGCACCCGCCGCTGCCGGGCGAAGCCCCGAGGGACGTCACGTCCCAGGCGGCGGGCATCGGCGTGATCTGGGACAGCTCGTTGTAGGTGTACCAGAGGCTGGAGTACGCCTGGTTCAGGTGCAGCGTGACCTGATTCGGCCCGGTTGCCGCCATCGACGTGATGTCCTGCGGGATGTCAGTAGGGACGAACCCGTAGTAGTTGTCGGGCTCGGCCTCCATCATGTGCAGCCAGAAGATGACGTCCTGGGCGTCGACGGTCTCCCCGTCGGACCACTTCCAGCCCTTCAGGCTGATCACCACGGTCTTGCCGCCGTCGGTGTACACAGGGGCCTTGGCGACGGACAGGCCGTAGTCAGCGGTCGGCTGGTCGTTCTGGCCGCCGAACCAGTACAGCGGCCGGTACAGCGGCTGCTGCAGGTCGTCGAGGTTGGCCACCGACGAGTACGCCGGGGTGTCGTACGGGAAGATCCAGTTCGGCTGGCTCCCCGACACGAAGCCGTACGACACGGTCCCGCCCTTGACCGCGTTGTTGCTGCTCGCGGGGGCGCTGCTGCTCGACGAGCAGCCCGCCCCTGCCGCCGCGAGCGCAATGGCCACGGCCGCCCACGCCAGACGCACAGGTCGCATTTGCCGTTCCTCTCCCAAGCACAACGCTGCACCGGCGACTCAATCTGCCAGCGCAGAGGGAGCAATGTCAATTTTTACGATCTTTTTTATAGCTTAACTGCCTCTCGGGGGTGGGCGCGCGGCGGATGCTGTCCGGTAGCAGTCCCTGCGGGCGCCCGGCGCGCGGCCGGCCCAAAGGATCATTTGACACGTTCCAAGGCCGGCGATGAAACTGGCTCTCGAGCCAGAGAGGATTCGGTGAACGCGCCGGTCAGCATCAGGGAAGTGGCCGCGCACGCGGGGGTGTCCGTGGGCACGGTCTCCAACGTGCTGAACCGGCCGGACATCGTCGCGCAGCCGACCAGGGACCGGGTGAACGCGGCGATCAAGGCGCTGGGGTTCGTCAGGAACGAGTCGGCACGCCAGCTCCGGGCCGGCCGCAGCCGCACCATCGGCCTGGTCGTCCTCGACGTGGCGAACCCGTTCTTCACCGACGTCGCCCGCGGCGTCGAGGACGAGGCCAGCATGTCGGGCCTGTCGGTGATCCTCTGCAACAGCGACGAGCAGCTGCCCAAGGAGACCAGGTACCTCGAGCTGCTCGAGGAGCACCGCGTCCAGGGCATCCTGATCACCCCGGTGACCACCGGGGACGGCGCTGGCGAGCGCCTGGCAAGATTGCAGCGGCGAGGTACCCCGGTGATCCTGGTCGACAGCCGTTCGCCCTCGGGCAGCCAGTGCTCGGTGGCGGTCGACGACGTTCTCGGCGGCGACTTTGCGGTTTCTCATCTGATCGAGGAAGGGCATGAGCGCATCGCCTACGTCGGCGGGCCGCTCGGCCTGCGGCAGGTGGCCGACCGCCTGGACGGCGCCGCCCGGGCGCTGGAACGCATCGGGGCCACGGTGGGCGACCTGCTCATGATCGAGACACCCGGTCTCAACGTGTCCGCGGGCCAGCGCGCCGGAGCGACGATCGCCGAGATGCCCGCCCGGCAGCGCCCGACCGCGGCGTTCTGCGCCAACGACCTGGTCGCGCTCGGGCTGCTGCAGGAGATGACCCGGCGCCAGATCCGGGTGCCCGACGACGTGGCGATCGTGGGGTACGACGACATCGAGTTCGCCGCCGCGGCCGCGGTGCCGCTCTCGTCGGTCCGCCAGCCCCGCCACCAGATCGGGCGCACCGCGGCCCAGCTGCTGCTCGAGGAGGCACTCGGCGACGGCGGCCACCAGCATCGCGAGGTCATCTTCCAGCCGGAGCTCGAGGTGCGCCGGTCCAGCCAGGGCCGCCCTCGCGGGCAGGCCCGGGCGGCGTCGCGTTCCGGAAACTCTGCGTGAGTGGGAGGCCCATGCGGATCGCCCTGTTCGTGACCTGCCTGGCGGACACGCTGTTCCCCAACGTGGGCAAGGCCACCACGGTGCTCCTCGAGCGCCTCGGCCACCGGGTGGAGTTCCCCGAGGCGCAGACGTGCTGCGGCCAGATGCACGTGAACACCGGCTACCAGCGCGACGCGCTGCCGCTGATCCGCCGGTACGTGGACGCGTTCGAGCGCTGCGACGTGATCGTCGCGCCGTCCGGCTCGTGCGTCGGATCGATCCGGCACCAGCACGCGATCGTCGCCAGGCGCCTCGGCGACGGCAAGCTCGCCGACCGCGCCGAAGAGGTCGCCGCCCGGACGTTCGAGCTGTCGCAGCTGCTCACCGACGTGCTCGGCGTCGAGGACGTGGGCGCGTTCTACCCGCACCGGGTGACCTACCACCCGACCTGCCACTCGCTGCGCCTGCTGCGCGTCGGCGACCGGCCGCTGCGGCTGCTGCGGCAGGTGCAGGGCCTGCAGCTGGTCGAGCTGCCCGACGCGGAGGTCTGCTGCGGGTTCGGCGGCACGTTCTCGCTCAAGAACGCCGACACGTCGACAGCGATGCTGGCCGACAAGATGCGCAACGTGCTCGGCACCAGAGCGGAGGTGTGCTCGGCCGGCGACAGCTCCTGCCTGATGCACATCGGCGGGGGCCTGTCCCGGCTGCGCACCGGCGTGCGCACCGTGCACCTCGCCGAGATCCTGGCCTCGACCAGGGACGGAGGCCCGCCAGCGTGACCACGTACCTGGGCATGCCGTCGGGCCCGCCGCCCGCGCCGCGCGGCGTGGGACACCTGCGCGGCAGCGAGCCGTTCCCGGTGGCCGCCCGCCGCGCACTCGCCGACAGCCAGCTGCGCCGCAACCTGGGCAACGCCACCGCGACGATCCGCGCCAAGCGCGCCGCGGCCGTTGCCGAGCTGCCGGACTGGGAGGAACTCCGCGAGGCGGGGCGGGCGATCAAGGCCGAGGCCATGCGGCACCTGGACACCCACCTGCTGCGGCTGGAGGCCGAGGTGCAGGCGCGGGGCGGGACCGTGCACTGGGCCAGGGACGCCGCCGAGGCAAACGGCATCGTCACCAGCCTGATCCAGGCCACCGGCGCCGACTCGGCCGTGAAGGTCAAGTCCATGGTTACCGACGAGATCGGGCTCAACGACGCGCTCGCCGCGGCCGGCATCACCGCGTACGAGACCGACCTCGCCGAGCTCATCGTGCAGCTCGGCCACGACCGGCCGTCACACTTCCTGGTGCCCGCCATCCACCGCAACCGGGCCGAGATCCGGGAGATCTTCCTGCGCGAGATGGCCGACGTCGACCCGGCGCTGACCGACAACCCGCCCGCGCTGGCCGAGGCCGCCCGGCTGCACCTGCGGAAGATCTTCCTGTCCGCGAGGGTCGGGATCAGCGGCGTCAACTTCGCCGTCGCCGAGACCGGCACGCTGTCCGTGGTGGAGTCCGAGGGCAACGGCCGGATGTGCGTGACCCTGCCGCAGACCCTGATCACGGTCATGGGCATCGAGAAGGTGATCGGTTCCTGGCAGGATCTCGGCGTGTTCCTGCAGCTGCTGCCCCGGTCGTCCACGGCCGAGCGGATGAACCCGTACACGTCCATGTGGACCGGGGTGACGCCGGGCGACGGGCCGCAGGAGTTCCACCTGGTGCTGCTCGACAACGGGCGCACCGCCGCGCTCGCCGACCAGACCGGGCGGCAGGCGCTGCACTGCATCCGCTGCTCGGCGTGCCTCAACGTGTGCCCGGTCTACGAGCGCACCGGTGGCCACGCGTACGGCTCGGTCTATCCGGGCCCGATCGGCGCGGTGCTGTCGCCTCTGCTGACCGGCGTGGAGGACAACGCCACGCTGCCGTACGCGTCGTCGCTGTGCGGCGCGTGCTTCGACGCCTGCCCGGTGAAGATCGACATCCCGTCCCTGCTCGTCTACCTGCGGGCCAGGCACGTCGAGGAATCACGCCGTGACCACCGGGTGCCGAGCGCCGAGGCTCTGACCATGGCGGCGGCGGCATGGG
>JASHQP010000299.1 GCA_030039095.1 Streptosporangiaceae bacterium | reverse complement strand
CGGCTCCAGCCGGACTGGGGGGCGCTGGCCAGCCGGCTGCACGGCCGGCTGCTGCGGCCGGGGGATCGGGGCTACGTGACGGCGGGCCTGCCGTACAACAGGCGTTACGCGGACGTCCGGCCCGCCGGGGTGGCGCTGTGCGCTGACGTCGCTGACGTCCGGACCGCGCTGGCCTGGGCGCGCCACTACGGGCTGCCGTTCACCGCGAGGTCCGGAGGGCACAGCTACGGCGGGTACTCGGCGAGCCGGGGGCTGGTCATCTCGCTGGCCCGGATGAATTCGGTGCGGGTGGACCGCGATTCGCTGACGATCACCCTCGGTCCGGGTGCCCTCAACCGGGACCTGTACGCCGGGCTCGCCGGCACCGGCGTCGCCGCACCGAGCGGCCGGTGCCCCACCGTGGCGATCAGCGGGCTGCTGCTCGGCGGCGGGTTCGGCTTCAGCAGCAGGCACCTCGGCCTCACCTGTGACCAGCTGCTCGAAACCGACGTCGTGACCGCGTCGGGCGCACTGCTGCGGGTCAGCCCGCAGTCGCACCCCGACCTGTTCTGGGCGTGTCAGGGCGGCGGCGGGGGCAACTTCGGGATCAACACGCGCTTCGTGCTCCGGGCGACGCCCGTGGGAGGGGTGTCGGTGTACCGGCTCGAGTGGGGCTGGCAGCACGCAGCCGCCGTGCTCGGCGCCGCGGCGGACCTGATGCCCACGGCCCCGCAGTCGATGTCCTGCCGCGTCGGCCTCGACGTCACCGGCGGAGGGCCGGTGACCGGCGGGACCCCGCGGCGCGGCGTGTCGGCGCTCGGCCTGTACTTCGGGCCGGCTGCCGAGCTGACGGAGTTGCTGCAGCCGGTGCTCGAGGCCGCCCGGCCGTCGGATCAGCTCATCGAGGACCGCACCTTTGTCCAGGCGGCTGCGCTGCTGGCCCGGGAGGTGCCCAAGGGCAGCTTCACGTCGAAGTCCCGGTACCTGGACCGCCCGCTGCCCGCCGCCGGGATCGACACCGCTGTCGAATGGGTCGAGCGCTGGCCCGGCAGCTCCAATGCCTCCGGTGCCGGCGCGACCCTGTTCGCCTGGGGAGGCAAGATCAGCGAGCGGGCGCCAACCGCGGCCGCGTTCGTACACCGGGACGCGGTGTTCCTGATGGACAACGAGGCCACCTGGCTGAACCGGGACAGCCCGCGGGTCATCAGCGCCAACCTGGACTGGGCCGCCGGGATGTACGCCGCGCTGGCCCAGTACGGCAACGGGCAGGCCTACCAGAATTTCATCGATCCGGCGCTCCGGGACTGGGAGGCCGCGTACTACGGGCAGAACCTGCACCGACTGATGGAGGTCAAGCGCCGCTACGACCCCGACGGCGTGTTCCGTTTCGCCCAGGCCATCCCCCCGGCCAGCTAGGCCGCGTCCCGTAGATCATCGGAGGGTCGCTGGCCGGCCTGTGGCGTCGTCGAGGTAAATACGGGCGCACCAAAAAGGCCGTCTGCGTCAGGCCGGAACTCGCTGGCTGACCAGAATCGGTGAAGCCGGCTCATTAAAAACCGGCATATCGGGTAGCTCCGGGCATCCTGCCGCGGGGCCCGGCGGGGGGCAGTAGGGTCGCCGGCCCGTTGCTGCTGCTAGAGCGACAGCTACGGGCCGGCGACACTACGGCGCATGTCAAGATCTGCGGGACACGCCCCAGCGGACGCGCAAGCCCGGCGTTCGCCGTAACCGGGCGGTCACCTGCGGCGATCGCCCGCGAGCCGGCCTGGGGCGTGACCAGGGATGCAAGAAAAGCATCAAGGCGAGTGCAAGGCGAGTCGGCCAGCCTGAGGCGCATGGGTGCACCGCACCCCGCAGCGGGAGGCCGTCAATGAAGGTGCGTCACTCCGGATCGCGCGGCACGCACGTTGTGCGGGAGCGCCACCGGGCGGGGCCGGAACCAGGCAAAGCCGTCTTCGCCTGCCCGGGCTGCGGAGCGATCACCGTGGACCCGGATCTGATCCGGATCGGCTGCTGCGGCTCCTGCCTGCAGCCCACGGGGCTGTGCTCCGTAGGCCGGGACATCTCGCTGTCCGGGATCGCACTGGACATGGGCGAGCTGTGCAGCGCGTTCGGCCACGCGCTGTGGGACTTCGACGGCATCGGCCGGCGTCTGGTCTGCGACGTCCACGACCTGGAGCTGGCCAGCCACCGCTACGTGTGGATCCACGGCACAAGGGCCGGGCCGTGACCGGAGAGCTGCTCGGCGCGGCAGCGGGCGCGATCCTCGCGACCGGCGTTGCCACCTACGCCGGGGTAAGGCTCCATCGCCAGATGCCGATCGTGACGTGGCGGGCATGGGTGACCGGGTTCCCGGTGAAGCCGGTCGCCTGGGTGCTGGCCACGGCGGTCACGCTGACGCTCGCCGCGACATCCATCGTCGCGCTGGTCACCACCGTCTCGAAGGGTCACCCGGCCGCGGAGTCCTTCGGGGATCACCCCACCCCGGCGGCCGTCCCGGGCACTGCCCCGGCCCCGCCCCGGTCACGGCTCACCTCGTCGGCGTCGCCGGCCGCGTCGGCCATTTCCGGCGCGTCGGACCCGCCGTCGCCGCTGCGCTCGCACCGCCCGTCCCGCGCGCCGTCACCGGGTCAGGACCCGTCCCTCCCGTCCCCGAGTCGGAGCCCCGTGCCCAGCCTGTCCCCGACTCCGACGCGATCCCCGTCCCCGTCCCCGTCTCGGACAGCGAGCCCGGTCCCGTCCCCATCCCCGACCGGGTACTCCTCCCCGACCCCGACCCCGACCGGGTACTCTTCCCCGACCCCGACCCCGACCGGGTATTCCTCCCCGACCCCGACCCTGAGCCCGTCGCCGTCCCCGACCGGATACGCGACGGGTGTGCCGTCCCCGGCAGTTACCCCATCGCCATGACCGCCTGGGTGATCGCGGAGACCGGGGCGCTCGTCGCCGCGCCGACCGCGGCCCTGACCCTGGGCGTGGCCGGGGCCAGGGCGTGCCTGGGCGCCATCACCCGGGTGCGCGGGCGCCAGCGCCGGAGCCCACCTGCCCAGACCCGCCAACTGGCCGCCGAGCCAGTGCTGCTCCTCGCGGCACCCGTGGCCACGGCGACCGCCGAGCTGGTCGCGCCGATCGAGCTGGTCGCGCCGGCTGCCGAATTGATCCCGGCTGCCGAATTGATCCCGGCTGCCGAATTGATCCCGGCTGCCGAGCTGGTTCCGGTGGCTGCCGAGCTGGTTCCGGTGCCTGCCGGGGCCGTGGGGCTGGCGCACCCGGGCCGCCCGCGCACGTCGCGGGCGCGCACGTGGGGCGGCCTGCCCAACGTGTTCTGGCGGCTGGTGATCACGCTGGTGCCCGGCCGCGGCCTGGCGTGCCTGTACCTGACCCTCGCCTACTACGCAGCCCGCGGACGGCACCTGGACGCCAGTCAGGTAGCGGTCGTGCTCGCCGCGTTCGGTGTCGGCTGGGCGGCCGGGCCGCCGATCGCGGGATGGGCCGCCGACCGGGCCGGGCCCAGGAAGGTGATCATCGCCGGGAACGTGGCGGCGTGGGCCGCGTACACGGTGGCGGGGATGGCCCGCAGCGCGGTCGCGCTGGCCGCCGGGGCGGCAGCGGTTGGCCTGGTATTCGAGATGTGGCGGCCGGCCGCCCAGTCCATGCTGGCGACGGCCGCGGAAGATGATATCCAGCGTAAGCGGTGCATGACGTTGCTGACCTGGATCATCAACGTGCTGCTTACCGTGGCAACCCTTGCCGGCGGCGCCCTGGCCGCGTACGCGGGGTGGGGATGGCTGTTCGTCGCGAGCGCGACCGGTGCCGCCGCATTCGCGGCGCTGGCGTGGCTGCTCCTGCCGCGGGACAGGCCGCGGCGACCTGCCCGGGCCCCGCGGCGCGGCAGCGTGGTGGCGGATCCGCTTCTGTGGGCGTTCACTGCGCTGACCTTGCTGATCCTGACCGCGGGGCAGCAATCGGTGTACGCCCTGCCGGTCCGGTTCGCTGGCACCGGCATCGGGCCACTGGCCTACGGCCTGATCGCGGCG
>JASHQP010000026.1 GCA_030039095.1 Streptosporangiaceae bacterium | reverse complement strand
GTTAAGCGGACAATGACTGCTCTGGGGGCTATCCCCGGGGATCCCGACTGGAGATGAAAGATGCTCGGCTACCGTGTTCCAGCGCCCGATGAGGCGATGCTCGTTTCCGGCGGCAGGTTCGGGCGCAACGGCGCTCCCTTCAAGGTCGTCACCGGCCACGGCGCATTCGTGCCTCCGTTCTTCCGCAAGACAAGTTTCCTCACGCTGTCCATGTGCGAGGCCGAGGTCGCCGAGCAGTGCGTGACCAGGCAGGGCATCTCGCTGAATGTGCGGGCGGTCATCGCGTTCAAGGTCGGCAACGACGAGGAGAGCATCGTCAACGCCGGGCAGCGGTTCCTGTCCGACCAGGACCAGATGTCCACGCTGACCGGGCGGATCTTCGCCGGGCACCTGCGCTCGATCATCGGCTCGATGACCGTCGAGGAGATCGTCACCGAGCGGCAGAAGCTGGCCACCGAGGTGCTCGACGGGTCCAAGGCGGAGATGGCCAAGATCGGCCTAACCGTGGACTCGCTCCAGATCCAGTCCATCGACGACATGAACAGCGGTTACATCGACGCGATGGCCGCCCCGCACAACGCCGCGATCCAGCGGCAGGCGCAGATCGCTCAGGCGCAGGCCAATCAGGCCGCGGCCGAGGCGCAGCAGGAGTCGGCGCGCAAGCAGGCCGAGTACGCCAGGCAGACGTCGATCGTGCAGGCGCAGTACAAGGCCGAGGTTGACAAGGCGCAGGCCGAGGCAGCACAGGCCGGGCCGCTGGCCCAGGCCCAAGCGCAGATGAACGTCATCGAAGCCCAGGCCGACCTGGCGCAGCGCCAGTCCGATCTGCGTCAGCGCCAGCTGGTCGCCGAGGTGATCAGGCCCGCCGAGGCCGAGGCGCAGAAGGTGGAGATCCTGGCGAAGGCGGACGCCCAGCGGGTGACGATGCAGGCGGAGGCCGCCGCTTCGAACAACCGGATCGCGCTCGACCGGATGCTGATCGACCAGCTGCCGCAGATCGTCAAGGAGGCGGCGGCCGGGCTGGCCGGCGCGAACATCAGCGTCCTGAACGGGGCCGACGGTCTCGGCGAGATCGCGGCCGGCCTGGTCGGCCAGGGGCTGACGATCCTGGAGTCGGTGAAGCACAGCCTGGCCGGGCCGGCGGAGCAGAGCGTGACGTCGTTCGAGCCGATCACGGGCGGCCAGGACGGCACGGCACCCGACGAGACGCCGGCCAGCAGCCAGAGCACGACAGCCTGACGTAGTCCCGCAGCCCCGGTCCGGGACCCGGACCGGGGCTTGCGCATGCCATGGCCAATCCGCGCGAATGGTCAGCGTCGGGGCCTATTGCCGCAAGCTGCTCGCCACTGAATTATTACCTCAGGTCGTATATAAATCCGCGCCTTAAGTAATCGAAGTGGATATTAAGAAATGCTGCACGGTGCATGACAACCATGCGTCGGAGTGGCGCGTCTCGCTTATGACAATGCAATGGAGCCAATAAAAGTTGACTCTGCATTATCACGTAGGTCCGATTTAGGTTTGCCAGGTTCCCCGGTGAGCCGGGGGGACGGACGCGAGATCGCACGTCTTCCCGGGCTTCGGGGGCACCGGGTTCCTGGCCGACCGCCCGGCCGCCGACCGGCGGCGGGAGGGGGGAAATGGTGTCGGCTCGGGTGTGCGCGGAGCGGGCAGGGCGCGGCATGAATGGCCGGCTCCCTGGCCGTCCTGGGCGCATCTCGGGTTAGCGCCTTACGAGCCGCGAGTGGCCGGAGAGCCCGTTGACCTCAATGTTGTCACGTCACGTGATCAAACGACTACTCGTGGTAGCGTGTCCATCGCTACTGGCAGGGCGGGATCCAAAACCAATCACAGCCAGGCTCACAGCACGGCGACCGGCCATGCCTGACCGCCCAGGCCGCCGCCTTCGAGGCAGCCGGTACGGCAACAAACAGGAAGGAATGAACATGCGCATCCGCTTTACTCGGGCGGGCTACGCTGTGGCGGCCGGAGTAGCCGTCACCGCGATGCTCGGCATGGGGGCCGCCAGCGCAGCCGGTGCCTCCATCGTGCACCCGAACGCGACGACCGCCTGTGGCGCCGCGTGCACCGACTACAGCTTCACGGTGCCCGGGCTGTCCGACATCCTCGCCGCCCACTCGGGCCTCGCGATCAAGAACAACATCGTGCGGCTAGTCGCGGGCAGCAACGCGGCGCCCAAGGAGGACTTCACCCCGGTCAATGAGGCCACCGTGGTCCCGACGTACTGCAACGATACCGGCCAGGCGGAGACGGGCTCGGTATTCACCAACAACCAGTGCAACCTGCTGGTCAACGACGGCCTGGGCGCGGCCGTCACGTTCGAGCTCGCGTTCAACCCGAACAACGGCGGCAGCGAGCAGCTCTGCGTCGGTGCCTGGGACAACAGTGCGCCGGCCAGCGGGTGGAAGGCGCGCCTGGAGTACTGCGGCGTCGGGTCCGACACCGTGATCATTGAGACGGCCACGCTGCCCGGTGGCACCGCCGCTATCGGTACTCACTGGTTCATCAGCGGCGCCAGCGACAACTTCTCGAGGCCGCTGGTGCTCACGAACCCCGGCTTCGCCCCATCGCAGGTCACCTGGACCACGGTGAACCTGAACGGCGAGAAGTCCGCGGACAACCAGCAGGTCGTCATCACTCCCGGCCCGGCCGCCTGAAAACCGGCCGTTGGCCAGCTAGTCCCGGTGCCCCCGCCGTCACCTGACGGCGGGGGCACCGCCATGTCTGGCTGCTCGTCATTCCGGATTCCGGCCGCCTGATCGCAGCCCCGCGAGCAGCAGTGGCGGCGCGACTGCCAAGCCCGCCAGGGCCCAGGCCAGGCCGAACCGCTGCGCGAGCAAACCGAGGGCAAGCGGTACCGCGCCGCCGAGCAGGCCGGCGGCGCTCGAGAGCGACACCACAACGCCGCTGCTCTCCGGCAGGCTGCCGTACAACCCGGCCTGCAGCACGGGATACCACGGTGCGGTGGCCACGCTCAGGCATCCCAGCAGCACCAGCTTGGGCAGCAGCCCCCCGGCGAGCAGGAACGCTGGAAACACCACAGCGGTCACGGCGGCGCTGGCCCGCAGCAGGGTCAGGCCCCGGGCGTGCCGCAGCGCGCGGATGAGCAGGGCATCCCCGGCTAGCCCGGCCCCGAGCCTGATCGCCACGCCGAGCGCCGCCTCCGCGGGCGTGGCATGTGCCACGGCCACCAAGTAGAGCGCGAGGAACCCGGTGAAGACGTCCAGCAGCAGGTCGCTGACCTGAAGCAGGACAAGCCACCGTGCCACACCCGGCCGCCGCACCGCCGTGAAGATGGATCGGGTGGTGGCCGGGAGCGGAGATCGGGTGGTGGCCGTGAAGATGGATCGGGTGGTGGCCGGGAGCGGAGATCGGGTGGGGGCGGGGAGTGGGGGCGGGGTGGTGGCTGGGGGTCGGGATGGGGTGGTGGGTGCGGGGGAAGCGGGTGGGGAGTCGGCGGCGGGGTTCCTGGCCACGCCGGCCCAGGCGGCCGCGGCGCAAGCCGCGAGCGCCAGGTACGCCGACCGCCAGCCGCCGCCGGCCGCGAGCACGGCGATCACCAGCACCGGGCCGGCCATCGAGCCCGCCGACCCGGCCAGTCCCCAGCGCGCCATGTGCTGCTCCCGCCGGCCGGGATCCGCGTCCATCAGGCCGGACTGGGTCAGGCTGACGAACGCCCCCGAGGCCGGGAAGAACAGCACGAACGCGACCAGAAGCCCGGCGAACGAGCGGGCGGCGGCCGCACCGATCAGCGTGAGGATGAACGCCACTCCGCCGAGCAGGACCGCGCGACGGCGCCTGCGGCCGTGCCCGGCCAGGACGCCGAGCGGGAGTTCCATGATGCTGCCGAGCAGCAGCGGCGCCGATTCCAGCAGGCCGATCTGGCCGTAACTCAGGCCCAGGCCCTCGCGGATCAACGGCAGCGCGGCGCTCTTCGCGCCGTCAGCAAGCTCGTCGACAAGCTCTACGGCGAGCGCGGTGGCGAGCACCGCCGTCCCGACCAGGACCGGCCTGGCCTTCCCCGTTTCGTTTGGCCGCACGAAATTGTCCTCCGTCCTCCTCTCACCGGTGTGGTCAGGCAGGAACGGAGGGCCGCGGGCCCGTTCAGCTCACAGTCAAGGGAAGCTGCTCATGCAGTGATCGTAGCCCGGGGCCGGCCAGGCCGGCCGGTTCGCACCCAATGTCTGGTCATGACAGCGCCGGCGGAGGACAATTCGAAATCGCGGGAGATCGCCAGCCGCGGAAGGACTGGGCATGACGCTGATCTTCCTGGTACAGCATGCGGAGGCGGAGCCCGGCCCCGGAGATCCCGGGCTGACCCACGCCGGACGGCAGCAGGCGGGCCGCACCGCGCAGTGGCTGTATGGCTGCGGGCTGAACGCCGTGTACAGCAGCCCGCTGCGACGGTCCGTCGAGACCGCCGGGCACATCGCGGGCGCCGCCGGCCTCAGCATCCAGCGCGATGTACGGCTGCGCGAGCGCATGAACTGGGATGACAGCCAGACCCTGGAGGAATTCCGGACCGAGTGGGACCGGTCGACCCTGGACCCTGGCTTCGTTCCCTGCCACGGCGACTCATCCCGCCAGGCGGGCCAGCGGCTGCGCAGCTTCCTCCTCGACCTGGCCGCGGAGCCCGGCCCGGTGGCTGCCACCACCCACGGCGGCGTCACCACAGACCTGCTGCGCACGCTGCTCGGCGAGGACGAAATGCCGCCCTGGCTGCTCGACAAGGGTGTCCCGTCGTGCGCCATCACGACGTTCCGCAACCTGGACGTGGTAGAGATCGCGTCCGTGGCTCACCTGGCGTAGCGGGCGGCCGGTCATGCCCGACATCCTCGGCCAGGGCGGGGAACGCCAGCCCCGTCCGTGGGCGCGGCGCCTGGCGGCGATCGCCGCGGCGCTGCTCGTGGCCGCGCT
>JASHQP010000298.1 GCA_030039095.1 Streptosporangiaceae bacterium | reverse complement strand
GCCAGCCGGTCCACCGTGTTCATGGGGAACGCGATCCTGCGCGCCTGTCGGGACATCCACCGGCAGCTCCGGGACATGGCTGCCGAGCTGTACGGCGTGGACGTCGCGGCAGTGACCGTGGCCGACGGCATGGTCCGCCTGCCCGCCGGTTCGCAGCCGATCGCCGAGGTCGTTCAGGCCAGCCTGGGACGTCTTCGCGGCGAGGTCATCGGCAACGGCGTCATGCGCAAAACAGACATGCCCGAGCACCCGCTCGGTGGGGACCCGGCCTTTTACGAGTTCAACTGCACCGCGTTCGAGGCCGAGGTGGACGCCGAGACCGGCGAGATCCTGATCCACAAGCACGTCACGGTCGGTGACGTGGGCCGGGCCCTGAACCCGCTCCAAGTGCAGAGCCAGGACGAGGGCGCGGCCATCATGGGCCTTGGCCACACGCTCATGGAGCAGGTCATTCTCGACGGCACCGGCCGGATCCTGAACCTGGGCGCGCTCGACTACCGCATCCCCACCACCAAGGACGTCCCGCTGGAACTGCACGCGATGGCGGTCGAGAACGCCGACGGGCCCGGGCCTTACGGGGCCAAGGGCGTCAGCGAGGGCGCGCTCTTGTGCACCGCGCCAGCGCTGGCCGCAGCCGTCGCCGACGCGACCGGGGTTGTGATCCGGGACCTGCCGCTCACCCCGGAGCGGGTCTGGCAGCATCTCCAGGCCAGCCGCGGCTCGGCGGCCGAGGAGGGTGCTGCCCCTCCCCGGCCTTGACCCCGGAACCAGGGTTCAGGATGTGGCCTGGTCCGCCCGGTGGGGCAGCTTCCAGCCAGGGCGGACATAGTGGCAGGTGTACCCCGCCGGGTAGCGTTCCAGGTAGTCCTGGTGCTCAGGCTCTGCCTCCCAGAACGGCCCCGCGGCGGTGACCTCCGTGACCACCTTGCCCGGCCACAGGCCGGAGGCGTCGACATCGGCGATCGTGTCCTCGGCGACCCGCTTCTGCTCGTCGCTGAGGTAGAAGATCGCCGACCGGTAGCTGGTGCCCCGGTCGTTGCCCTGACGGTTCAGCGTCGACGGGTCATGGATCTGGAAGAAGAACTCCAGCAGGTCCCGGTAGGAAATCCTGTCCGGGTCGAAGGTGATCTCGATCGCCTCGGCGTGGCCGTGGTGGTTCCGGTACGTCGCGTTCGGCACGTCACCGCCGGTGTAGCCGACCCTGGTCGTGATCACGCCGGGGAGCTTGCGGATCAGATCCTGCACGCCCCAGAAACAGCCGCCGGCGAGGATTGCCTTCTCGGTCGTCATCATGCGCTCCTGGTGTCGGTTGCGGTGGTGTCGGTAACGCTGTCGAACAGCTTCCGGTACTCGCCATACCCCTCGCGCTCGAGGTCATCGAGCGGGATGAAGCGCAGGGCCGCCGAGTTGATGCAGTAGCGCAGGCCCCCGGCGTCCCGCGGCCCGTCCTTGAAGACGTGGCCCAGGTGGCTGTCGCCGTGGGCGGAGCGGACCTCGGTCCCGAATATCAGGTGGCCGAAGCCGCGCTTCTCGACGACGTTGTCCGGGTCGATCGCCGTGGTGAAGCTCGGCCAGCCGGTGCCGCTGTCGAACTTGCTGATCGAAGCGAACAGCGGCTCGCCCGACACGACGTCGACGTAGATGCCGGGCTCGTGGTTGTCCCAGTACTGGTTGCGGAACGCAGGCTCGGTGGCGCTGCACTGGGTGACCTGATACTGCTCGGGCGTCAGCTGAGAGACCGCCTGGGGGTCCTTGCTGTAGTTGTTGTCTGACACGTGGGATCCTTTGGCCAGTGCCGCCCGCTGGATGCGGGCGCATCGTACACAACGGGTACAACCATGCTCAGGCCCTGGCTATTTCTGCAGGAACGGGGCCTGACGGCCGGTCACTGACCCCTGAACCCCCGGCACGCTCCAGGGTGCTGGCCGGGTGCAATGCGCTGCCGCGTAGGCCACGATATGCACCATGAGCCAAACCATGACCTACCGGCAGATGGGGACGGACGACCGCTCCCAGGCGCACGTGCTGTTCTCGCAGACCATGGGCTACGTCGCCCTCACCGCCGGATTGTTCGCCCTGGGCGCCTGGGTGGGCCACAACCTCAGCGGGGGCGTGGGCATCATCGCGTTCATCGCCGCCTTCGCCGCGCTGATCGGCATGCGGTTCGCCGCGAGGCGATCCACGGAACTGACCGTCGCGCTGCTGTGCGCGGTCGGGCTGCTCCTCGGGATCGCCGTGGCGCCAACGGTCGCCTACTACGGAGCCATGGACCCGCGGGCGCTGTGGGAGGCCGGCGCCGCGACCGCGTTGTTCATCGCGGGATTCGGCGCGGCGGGTTACGCCACCCGGCGCGATCTGACCGCGATCGCCCGGGTGGGCTTCTGGGCGCTGCTCGCGCTGATCGTGTTCGGCATCGTGCTGATCTTCGTCCACATTCCCGGCGGTGATCTGGCCTATTCGGCGCTGGGCCTGGTGATCTTCGCCCTGTTCACGATGTTCGACTTCCAGCGGGTGCGCAGAAACGCCGACGTCACCGAGGCGCCCCTGATCGCCGCCTCGATCTTCCTGGACATCCTGAACGTCTTCCTGTTCTTCCTGGAGATCTTCTCCGGTGGCGACAGGCGGTAGCCGGCTCCCGCCACCTTCAGCGCGCCGCCGTTGCGAGTGGCGGGTGGTATCGCTGGGATAACAAGAGGGCTAATTCTGTGAATGTCCAGACAAGGCCGGTGGATATCGCCGGGCTGTTCTCACCGAGGTCTTTGGGCGCAGGCCCCTGCGGGTATCACGACGGTTCCGCACATCGCCCACCGCGGGCCGGACCAGCGCAAAGCGCCGCCGGGACACGCGGCCCCGCTTAGGACTTGCCCAGCATCCGTGCCGCTAAAGATCAATTCCGGTGCTCGTGTGATTAACCGGAATAACCTGGAAAATCCGTCGTCAGGAGCGATTCCGCATTAGCGTGTCCCCCGGGGAGGGGTGGCTGCTAGCAAGGGGGTGGGTCATGGCCACGTTTACTACCAGTCTCCAGCCGGTGGAGGAATCCCGGGATAAAGGGCTTAAAACGGGCGCCCTTGGCCTGGTGTCCAGCATCGTCATGGGGGTCGCCTCGACCGCGCCCGCCTACAGCATCGCCGCAACGCTGTTCTTCGTGGTCGCGGCCGTCGGGCTGAAGGCTCCGCTGGTCGCGATGCTGGCATTCGTTCCCATGCTGCTGACCTCGATCGGCTTCAGCGAGCTGAACAAGGCCGACCCCGACTGCGGGACAACGTTCATCTGGGCCACCCGGGCGTTCGGGCCGAGGGTCGGCTGGGCGGGCGGCTGGGCCGTCGTGGCGTCCGACATCCTGGTCATGGCCAGCCTGGCGCAGGTGGCCGGGCAGTACCTGTTCTTCCTGTTCCAGGGGCCGAACAGCTCGATCGGAACCGACCCCTCCGGCGGCTGGGTGCTGCTGGTCGGCGTCTTGTGGATCGTCGCGATGACCTACATCTGCTACCGCGGCATCGAGCTGTCGGCCAACTTCCAGAAGGTGCTGCTGTCCGTCGAGCTCGTCATGCTGATCGTGATGTCGCTGACGGCGCTGGCCCGGGTGCTCGGCAGTCACCCTCCGGCCGGGTCCCTGCACCCGAGCTTCGGCTGGCTGTCGTGGTCGCACCTGTCCCTCTCGGCGCTCGTGTCCGGGATCATCTTCATGCTGTTCATCTACTGGGGCTGGGACACCGCCCTGTCCGTCAACGAGGAGACCGCGGACAAGTCGCGGACGCCGGGCCGGGCGGGGATCATCTCGACGATCCTGCTGCTCGTCACCTACCTGACCGTGATCGTCGCGGTGCAGTCGTTCGCCGGGATCGGCAGCAAGGGCGTCGGGCTGACGAACCAGGCGCACCAGTTCGACGTGCTGTCGGTAACCGGCGGCGCGATCTTCGGAACCTCGGGGCCCGGCACCTTCCTGTCCCGGCTGCTGGTCCTCATGGTGCTCAGCTCGGCCGCGGCCTCCACCCAGACCACGATCTTGCCGACCGCCCGCACCACGCTGTCGATGGCCGCCTACGGGGCGCTGCCGCCGTCGTACGCAAAGATCCATCCCAGGTACCTGACACCGACGGTGTCCACCCTCGTCATGGGAGCCGCCTCGATCGCGCTGTACATCCCCCTGAACTTCATTTCCGGGGGTAATCCGATCGCCGACGCCGTCACGGCGATCGGGCTGTACATCGCCTTCTACTACGGCCTGACCGCCTTCGCCTGCACCTGGTACTACCGCAAGACGCTGACCAGCAGCGCGCGCAATCTGTGGATGCGCGGCATCCTGCCGGTGCTCGGAGGGCTGATCATGTATGCGGCCGGCATCTACAGTCTGCAGAGCGACTGGGTGGCGTCCAACAGCTACACCACCTGGACGGTGCCCGGCCTGCAGTGGCAGATCGGAGGGGTGTTCATCATCGCCGCGCTGTCCGCGCTGGCCGGGGTCATCGGCTTTGTTTTCATGCGCGTGACCGGCCCCGCCTTCTTCCGCAGGCAGACTCTTGCCCGGACTCCCGCGCTGGTCCCGTACCCCGACCTGTGAGCAGGGCAGATGCGATGGCGCACGCGCATCCGGCCAATGTCGAAGCGAACCGGCCCGGGCACCGGACTGGGGCTTGCTCATCCGGGGCGTTACCTGGCACTGTGGGGCCAGTATGGTGCAGTCTGAACGTTCAGTGAAGGCCAGTATGACCTGCTCAGCCCGCCGGTGCGGCGGCCCGGACCACGCGGGCCCGGTGCCGCCTGCCCCAGGCAGCGTGACATGACCAGCGCGACGCAGCCTGCCGCCGTGGCGGCCGCGGTGCCCGGCGGCAGGTTCCGGCCCGTCCGGATCGGGACGGTGCCGGCGCTGGCAGAGGGTTTCATCGCCCGGGCGGAGACGGCTCCCAGCCTGGCGGCAGCGCTGCGGCCGGGGACCGCGGCCGCGCTGGTCCCAGACCGGCCTCACGACCCGGGCCCGGCGGCGGTTCCCAGGGACCACGACTGGCTGAGGTCGACAGGCAAGACCCAGCTTGCGGCGGCGTTCGCCGAGTCGCTGTGGCAATCGGGCGAGATTGACCTGCTGGTATGGGTCGAAGC
Organism: Streptosporangiaceae bacterium; assembly: GCA_030039095.1. The sequence continues at coordinate 3,487 of JASHQP010000298.1, read as the reverse complement.
CGCCAGCCGGGCCTCGGTGCTGGTCGCCTACGGCGAGGCGACGGCCGAAGCGACCGGCCGGAAGCAGGCGAGCAGCTCCGAGTCGGTCGGCGCGCAGTTCGTCGACTGGCTGGGCGAGACCACCTGTTCGTGGCTGGTGGTGCTCGATGACCTGGCCGATCCGGCCGACCTGGACGACTTGTGGCCGGCCGGCCCGACCGGCCGGGTCCTGGTGACCGCCAGCGACGCCACGGCCGTGCCCGACGGGATGCAGGTGCTGCCGGTTGGGCCGTTCAACTCGCGCGAGGCCCTCGGATACCTGATGGAGCGGCTGACGGCCGACCCGAGCCAGCGACTCGGCGCGGTCGAGCTGATCAACGAGCTGGGCTTCGCGCCAGCCGCGCTGGGGCAGGCCACCGCGGTGATCGTCAGCTCTGGGGTGTCGTGCCACGACTACCGCGACTATTTCATACGCAGGCGGAACCAGCTGACCGACCCGTCCGGCGCATCACTCTTGCCGGCGGCGGTCACGTGGCGGTTCTCGTTCGAGCACGCCGGCCAGCTGTCAGGGGGCCGATCGGCCCAGTTGCTGCTGGCGCTGGCGGCGATGCTGGACGGGCACGGCATTCCCCGAACCGTCCTCGCGTCACCGGCAGCAGGCGACTACCTGGCGGGCGGCGGAGCGCCGTCGGGCAGCGAGCGCGACGGCGCCGCACTGGCTGCGCTGGAACGGGCCGGCCTGCTGACCGTGGAATCCGTGACGACACCGCCGACGGTCCGGATCAGCCCAATGCTGCAGGCGGCGCTCCGGGCGGCCATGCCGGAAGACCTGCGAGATCGAACGGCCCGGGCGGTCGCGGACGCGCTGCTCCAGGCCTGGCCGGACCCCGAGCTTCCCGGCTGGCCTGCTTCCGGGCTGCGGTCCGGCGCTGCGGCGCTGCGGCAGGCCACCGGCGACCTGCTGTGGGCCGGCGGCTTCCATCCGCTGCTGGTCCGGGCCGGGGAGAGCCTCGACCGCGCCCGCCTGACCGAGGCCGCCGTGAGCCACTGGCGCGACCTGGCCACAACCGGCGACCGGGCGCTCGGCGGCGGCCACCCGGACACGATGCTGGCCTGCCAGCGGCTGGCCGACGCCTACCTGGCGGCCGGGCGGCCGAATGATGCCGTTCCCTGGTTCCAGTGGGTGCTCGACAGCCAGAGCCACCGGCGCCCGCCGGATCACCGCGACGTCCTCGAGTCGAGGCGCCGACTGGGCCACGCCCTCGTGGCGGCCCTGCGGTTCGAGGACGCGATCAGCGCCCTCGAGCGCGTCGCGGCCGACTTCGAGCGGGTCTGCGGGCCCGGGCACACCGAGACGCTCGGCGCACGAGACGAGCTGGCCGCCGCCTACCTGGCTGCGGACCGGCACTCCGACGCCATCATCCTGTACCAGCGGACGCTCGCCGACCGGGAGCGCGCCCAGGGCGCCAACCACCCCCAGACGATGACCACGCGTCAGGGCCTCGGCGACTCCTACCTGGCCAGCGACCGGTCGAAGGAAGCAGTATCCGTCTACAAGCGATTGGCGGCGGGCCGGGAGCGCGTCCTTGGGCCCGATCACCTGGACACGATCACGGCGCGGAACAGTCTCGGCGCGGCGTACCAGAAAATGGGCAAGACGGCGGCGGCGGAGCAGGCCTACGAGCAGGCCCGGGCCGGTTTCGAGCGGGTGCTCGGCCCCCGTCACCCCGACACGCTGCGCTGCCGCGTGGAGCTGGCCCGGATTTACGGCCGGCTGGGGCGGTACGGCGACGCCCGCGCGCTGCTGCGCGGAACGGTCGACCGCCTGGAGCGCACCCTGCCCAAGGATGATCCGCTGATCAGGGAGCTACGCGACAGCCTGGCCGACATCGGCGAGGAGTGATCGCCGAAGGAGCCGCCGCCGGCGGGAGGCGATCAGCCGGGCAGGTCCGGGCCGGACACGGCGAACTCCTTGCGGGCCTCCTCCAGCAGACTGCCGTCGCAGAACAGGTCAGCGCCGGTCCTGGCCAGGGCGGTCGCCATCCGCAGCATGGCCTGGTGCGCGTCCGTGCTGGCGGCCGCCTCGGCCATGGCGTGCGAGTGGCCAGGCGTGCCGGCCGGCATGACCTTGATGTACGGGTGGATGGCGGGCAGGCGCAGGCTCACGTTCCCGATGTCCGAGGACCCCGTTCCGCCGCGCAGCACGGGCTCCTCCACCTGCTCGCCGAGGTCGGTGAGGTGCTCGGCGACCCGGTAGGCGATCGCGTGGTTGTTCTTCCGCTCGGCGTAGACGTGGCCGCGGGTGACGTCCAGCGTGGTCCCGGTGGCCAGCGCAGCGGCCTCGGCACAGGCCACGACGCGCTCGACGAGCCCGGTGAGCTGCTCGCTGGTAACGGAGCGGACCTGGAACGAGGCACGCGTGTAGTCGGGGACCACGTTGGCGGCGCGGCCGCCGTCCAGGATGACGCCGTGCATGCGGGAGGTCTCGGGGACGAACTGCCGCAGCGCATCGACGGACACGAACAGCTGGATCATCGCCGCCAGGGCGCTGCGGCCCCTGGCGGGGCTGCCTGCCGCGTGGGCCGCGACGCCGTGGTACTCGAAGACCAGCGGCATCGAGGCCAGGGCGTGCCGGATCGGGACGGTCTTGTCGCCCGGATGGAACATCAGCGCGGCGTCGACGTCGTCGAACAGGCCCGCTTCCAGCTCGATGACCTTGCCGCCCGCGCCCTCCTCGCCGGGCGTGCCGATGACCCGCAGCGTGCCCGGCGGGTCGGGCAGGGCCCGCATCAGCGCGGTTGCCGCGCCGATTCCGCCGGAGGCGATCAGGTTGTGCCCGCAGCCGTGCCCGATGCCGGGGAGCGCGTCGTATTCCACCAGATATGCGACAACCGGAGAGCCCCCGCCGTACTCCCCCACGAACGCGGTATCCAGCCCTGCCACCGGGGCCTGAACGCGGAAGCCCCGGTCGGTCAGCCAGTCGCGCAGCAGACCTGCCGACCGGTGCTCGGCGAGGGCCAGCTCGGGGTGGCCGTGCAGGTTCAGGCTGAGCTCACGAAGCGGCCCGTCGAGTTCTGCGATGGCCACGTCGATCGCGCTGTGCACGGCGTCCAGGTCCGTGGTCCGGGATTGCGCTGCTGATTGGGGCACCAGTAATCCGTCCTCTCCGTCGTTACCTCCGGCGCTGTTTGCTCCGGGCGCTAACCGGAGGCGAAGGTGGCCTGTCCCGGGTGGTGCTGCATGTCCGCTCGCAGGAAACCGGCCCAGCGCAGCACCTGGCCGACGTCGATGGTGCCCAGGGCGCTGGCCACGACCGCGGCCCAGCCCGAGCCGGCCAGGCCGGCGTACCCGAGCGGCTCGCGGCCGTCGGCGCACCAGGCCTGCCAGGTCTGCGCGGTCAGCGGGTCCGGGAGCCGCACCGGATGATCGTGCAGCGATATGGCCGGGTGCCGGGTGAGCAGCTGGCCAGCGCGGTCGAGCGCCTCGGCCGGCACGCCGTCATAAGGGG
>JASHQP010000297.1 GCA_030039095.1 Streptosporangiaceae bacterium | reverse complement strand
GTGACCAGCACCACCGCCCGCGTGCTGCAGGTGACCCGGGCCGGCTACGGCGCGGCCCTGCTGCTGGCTCCGGGCCCGGCGATCCGGCTGTCCACGGGACGCCCGGCGGGTCATCGCACCCGGAACGTCGCCAGGGTGCTCGGCGCCCGCCACCTGGTCCAGGCCGCGGTGACCGCGGGCGCCGGGCCGAGCGCGGAACTGCTCGGGCTCGGCGCCGCGGTCGACATCACCCACGCGGCGTCCATGGCCGGCCTCGCGCTCGCGGACCGCAGCGTGAGACGGGCCACACTGACCGATGCGCTCATCGAGACCGCGTTTGCGGCGGCCGGCCTCTCATCTGCGGTTCCGTCGCGGACCGGATGAGTGCCCGGAACGCGTGACGCGGGCCCGGTCACGCTTCGAGACCGGCCGAAGTGTCGGCGGCCGAAGCTAGAGGCATGGAGACAATCGAGCAACGGCGCACCGGGGTGCGCCGGGCGCAGGCTGGCGGACCGGCGGCGGTCGCCGCCCTCATCACGGTGTGCCTGGGGTTCTTCGTCATCCAGCTCGACGTCACGATCGTGAACGTCGCGCTGCCCGCCATCCAGCGAGAGATCGGCGGCTCGGTGGCCGGCCTGCAGTGGGTCGTGGACGCGTACACGCTTGCGCTCGCGTCGGTCATGCTCACGGCGGGGTCGGAGGCGGACCGGGCGGGAGCGCGGCGCGTGTTCACCGGCGGGCTGGCCGTCTTCGGCGCCGGCTCCGCTGCGTGCGCGGCCGCACCGACGATCGGTGTGCTGATCGCGGCGCGGGCCGCGCAGGGGCTCGGCGCCTCGGCGCTGCTGCCGTGCTCGCTCGCCCTGCTCGTGCACCAGTTCCCCGACGCCCGGGCGCGGGCCAGGGCCCTGGGCGTGTGGGGCGGCATGGGCTCGCTCGGTGTGGCGCTGGGGCCAGTGATCGGCGGCGGGATCGTGGCCCTGGCGAGCTGGCGGCTGATCTTCGTGATCAACGTTCCCGTCTGCGCGGCAACGATCGTCCTGCTGCGCCGCTACGTGCCGGAATCGCCGCTCGACACCTCACGCCGCATCGACCTGTGGGGCCTGGTGCTGGGGGTTGGTGCCCTCGCCGCGCTCACCGCGGGCTTCATCACCGCGGGCCAGCAGGGCTGGCTGGCCCCGGTGCCCGATGCCCTGCTCGCCGCTGGCGTGGGCATCGCGGCGGCGTTCACGGTGGCCGAGCACCGGCAGGCTGCCCCGATGCTGCCGCTTCGCCTTTTCAGATCCAGGAACCTCAGCGCGGCGACCGGGGTCGGTGTGCTGTTCAACCTGTGCATCTACGGCGTGCTGATCTGCCTGTCGCTGTTCCTGCAGGAGGCGCGGCACGAGTCGGCGCTGAGCACGGGTTTGCTGATCTTGCCGATGAGCGTCGCCGTTGGGGCCGGCTCGACGGCCAGCGGCCCGCTGACCGCGCGTCTGGGGCCCAGGCCGCCCATGATCACGGGGTTCGTCCTGGCCGCGGCCGGGGCTGTGCTGCTGGCCATCGCCGGCGCCGGGACGTCGCTGGCGCCGATCGTCGCCGGGTCGGTGCTGCTCGGCATGTGCTCGCTGGCGATGCCCGCGATGACCGCCGTCGTGGTCGGCTCGGTCGGCCGTGAGCGCGCGGGCCTTGCCAGCGGCATCCTGAACGCCGCCCGGCAATCCGGCGGGGCCCTCGGCGTCGCCCTGCTCGGCGCGCTGCTGGCCGGCTCGCAGCACGCCAGCCACGGTATGGCCCTGCGCCTGCCGCTGGCCGTCGCCGCCGCCGGCTACCTGGCCGCGATCGGGCTCACCCTGGTCATCCGCACCGAAGGGGTCAGCGGCTGACCGGGTGGCCCCACTGGGCGACGACCGTGTCCAGGACCGGCGCGAGGCCGCGCAGTTCGTCGAGGGTCGCCTGGGCCAGCGATGCGAGGCGCGCCTCGCCCTCGTCCGTGAGCCTGACCCGGGTCACCCGCCCGTCATCGTCGTCGCCCCAGCGCTCCACGAGACCGGCCGCCTCGGCCCGGTCGACCAGCTCGACGGCGCTGTGGTGCCGGAGCATCAGGTAGCCGGCCAGGTCACCGATGGTCGGGCCCTGTGCACCGGGGTGTCCCTTGACCGCGAGCATCAGCTGGTGCTGGGCCGGGGTCAGGCCAGCGGCGCGCGCCTGCGTTTCGCTCCAGTGCAGGAACCGGCGCAGGCCGGTGCGAAACGCCAGCAGGTTCTCGTAGTCCTCGCTGCTCAGCTGGCGCATCGCCGCAGTATATCGTAAGGCGACATGCTGCCCGGGCGGCCCGATCCCGCCTCCCCTCGGCCGCGTTGCCTGGCGGCATCTGCTGCGCCGCGAGCCGGTGTTCGGCGTGGACGCTGACGTTCACGGCCATGATCGTCTCGCTCGCCGCCCGGCTCGGCCCTGAAGTTATCTCGGCCCTGAATTTATATCGTGATACGATGAAACTACAGTGAAGCGATACCGGTTCCAGGCTCTGGTCACGCTGGGAGACGCGCTGGAAGGCAGCCCGGCGGTGGCGTCTGGCGGCCAGCCCAGCCGCGTGGTGCTGCACGGGCACAGCCACAAGACCGGCCAGGGACGGTTCTTCAGCGCACTGGCCACGAAGAGCTGGGACGCCGCGCCGTGGCAGGACCGGGATCCGGTGATCATGAACCTGGTGCTGGTCTGCGACGAGCCGCGCGAGTACTTCGACGTCGGCGACAGCTTCGCGTTCTGGCTGGGCAGCGACCGCGCTCGCGGGGTGGTGACCCGCCGCCTGTTCGTGTGACACCTTGCGCCACCGTGCCTCGCACCACGAGTACAGACCGAACGTGACCAGCCCGGCGGCGACGACCACGAGCAGCCACGGGCCGAGCGGGGCCTGCGCGAACGCGCGCAGCGCAGCGTCGATGGCCTTGGCCTGATCCGGCTGGGCTTGACGCCGGCGCTGGGCGACCCCGGGCCGGCGTGGGCTCCGATGTGTGAGAAGCCCGCTGCCGGGCAGCCGATATGGCCTGAGCACCGGCCGGAACACCGCCGGGCAGCCAGCCTTGTCTAGCGTTACCAGGAGCCTGAGATGCCGGTCGACCAGGGCCAGCCGAACGCCGCCCTTGACTCGCTGGCCGATGCTGCCGAAGAAAGCGAGGAGCAGCACGAGATATCACCTCCAGCAGCGCGCATCCAAACTGCTGTCCAGCAAGGGCAGCGCACTGGTCGGCGGGGTGCTCGGCGCAGGAAAGCTCGTGCTGAGCGCGGCGGCCTCCATGGTCGCGATCGCCGTCATGGTGGTGTACTTCCTGTTCAGCATGCCGAAGATCAGGCTCTTCGCCTACCGCCTGGCTCCCCACTCGCGACGGACCCGCGTCATACTTATTGGAGACGAGATCTTTACGAAGGTGGGCGGTTATGTCCTGGGGAACTTCCTGACCTCCGTCATCGCGGGAATCGGTACATACGTGTGGTTGCTGATCTTTGGTGTGCCCTACCCGATCCTGCTGGCCTTGATGGTTGCCATCTTTGATCTGATTCCGGTCATCGGCGCCTACATCGGCGGCGCGGTGGTTTCGCTGGTCGCACTGACCGTGTCGCTGCCGGTCGCCGTGGCCACGCTCGGGTTCTACGTGGGCTACAAGCTGGCCGAGGACTACTTCATCGTCCCCAGGGTCATGGGCAAGGCCGTTCAGGTGCCCGCTGTCGTGTCGCTGGTGGCTGTGCTGATCGGCGGCACTCTGCTCGGCATCGTCGGCGCGCTCGTGGCCATCCCGGCCGCCGCCGCGATCCGTCTGTTCCTGCAGGAGGTCGTGTTTCGCCGGCTGGATACGAGTTGACCGAGCAGGCCGAGCAGGCGGACCAGAACGCGAAGCCATCCAGGGGATGGCGAAGGTGGCTGCACACCGCCCGGCGCCCGCTGCGCCGCCTGGCGATCCTGCTCGTCCTGGCGCTGATCGTCGAGTACCTCGTCATACCCGAGCTTGTCGGCGCGAGCAAGGACCTGTACCTGCTCGGCAGGCTGAACGTGTGGTGGATGATCGCCGGGCTGATCCTGGAGGGACTCTCCCTGTTCTGCTACGCGCTGCTGAACCGGGTGCTGCTGCCCCCCGAGGGGCGGCCCAGCCTGTCGCGGCTGTTCCGCATCGACCTGTCGGCGGCTGCGGTGGCGCACGTCATCCCGGCCGGGACGGTCGGCAGCGCCGGCATCGGCTACCAGCTTTTCACCGCGGAGGGCGTCGACGGCACGGACGTCGGAGTGATGATGGCGACCAAGGGCATCGGCTCCACGGTGGTGCTGAACGTCCTGCTCTGGATCGCGCTGGTGATCTCGATCCCGCTGTCCGGCTTCCAGCCCGTCTACGCGACGGTGGCGATCGTCGGGGCGGTGGTCCTGGCGCTCGTGGGGGCCCTCATCTTCGGCGTCACCCGCGGCGAGAAACGGGCCGCGAGCATCCTGCGGGCGGTCGGCGAGCGCATCCCCGGCGTCGGCGGCGACAAGCTGGAGCAGATCACGCTGCGCGCCGCGGCGTCGATCCGCGAACTGGGCACCAACCGCGAGGTGCTGACCTGGTCGCTCACCTGGGCCGCGCTGAACTGGCTGCTCGACGCCGCGTCGCTGTGGTGCTTCATCGCCGCGTTCGGCGGCCACGCCAACCCGGTCGGGCTGTTCGCCGCGTACGGTGTCGCGAACGTGGTCGGCGCGATCCCGATCACGCCGGGCGGCCTCGGGATCATCGACACGCTCACGCCGTTCCTGCTGGTCGGCTTCGGGCTGACGCGCAGCGTCGCGACCCTGGGCGTGCTCGCCTGGCGGCTGGTGAACTTCTGGCTGCCGATCCCGACCGGCGCCCTCGCCTACGTCAGCCTGAAGGTGCCGAGGAACGCCGGCCTGGGGGCGATGCGCCAGGCGCTGTCCGACCTGATCCCCAAGGGCCAGCGCGGCCATCAGCAAGGCACGGGGGAGGACATGGCCGACGTCGGTGAGCACCCGGACAGCCAGGCCCGGGCCCTGCGATTGACGGACGCCGAGGATTCGGCCGACAGCCGCGACGTGCGGCGCTGACGCGGATAAGGGCTGGTTTAGCCGGGCTACTGCCAGGTAGTTGAACAGCGGCTTCCCGCCCGCCCGGGAATGCCGGTGGTCGGCGACATGCCCAAGGGCGGCCCGATGGCCGGCGACCCAGACCAGCTGCACGAGCGCTGGGCGGCCATCCAGTCCACGTTCGTCGACGATCCCCGCCGGCTCCGTCACGAGCGCCGCCGACATGGTCACCGAGGTGATCGCCACGGTCGTGGCCACCGCGAAGGAGCGGGAGTCGGGGCTGCGAGGTGAATGGGACCGCGACGGCGCGGATACCGAGAGCCTGCGCAACGCCCTGCGCAGCTACCGCAGCCTGCTGGACCAGCTCGCCGCGCTCTAGCGCGCCCGGCTGGTGAGCAGCAGCACCACGCTGACCAGCACCACCGCGCCGCCGAGCATGGTGACGGGCGTCAGGCGCTCGCCAAGGAGCAGCCAGCCGAGGGCGACCGCGACCACGGGGTTCACGTAGGCATAGGTGGAAACGGTCGCCGTCGGCAGCCTGCGCAGCGCGATCACGTAGCAGCTCATCGCCAGCAGCGAGCCCGGGCCGATCAGGTACAGCAGCGCGAGCCACGAGCCGCCGCTGACGTGACCGGGGTCGAGACGGCCCAGCTCGCCGGTCGCGGCGGCCAGCCCGGCCAGCACCAGCCCGCCGGCCAGCATTTCCATCGCACTCCCGAGCAGCGGCCGTGCCGGAGCCGGCAGCCGCCCGGCCAGCACCGAGCCCGTTCCCCAGCTGAGGCTGCCGCCGAGCACGACCAGCACGGGAAACAGCGACTCGTGCCCTCGCGGCCGGGCCAGGACCGCAACACCCGCCACCCCGACGGCAAGCGCGAGCCAGCCCAGTGGCGAGATGGCCCGGCGGTTGATCACCCGGTCCGCGATCGCCATCCAGATCGGGACCGTGGCGATGAGCAGCGCGGTCAGGCCGGCCGACAGGGTCTGCTCGGCGTAACAGGCCGCCCCGTTGCCGAACGCGAGCAGCATGATCCCGACCACGGCCGTGCCCAGCCACTCGCGGACCCCTGGACGGTCGGCGGCACGCACCCGCCGCCCCCCGCCACGACGGGCGACCGCGAACAGCATCGCGCCCGCGGCCAGGTACCGCAGCGACGCCATGGCCAGCGGCGGGATGCTCTCGACCCCGACCCTGATCGCGACGAAGGTCGAGCCCCAGACCACCCAGACCACGAGCAGGGCTGCCCAGGCAGACCCGCTGGCGCGCGCCGTTTCCCTGCGGCCATCCGCCGCGCCCGGCAGAACCGCGGTGCCGTCTCGTTCCATGCCTCGAGCCTTGCCGGCGCGAACGCGAGCGACGAGTGGCAGGATTGACATTCTTAGGTACTTTCCTGCCACAATGGGGGCATGATCTCATCGGTGGCGGTGCTGGCCTACGAGGGGGTGTCCTCATTCGGCCTCGGGGTGACCGCGGAGATCTTCGGCTGCGACCGGAGCGCGGAGGGCCTGCCCAGCTACGACTACACGGTTACCGCCGCCGCGCCGGGCGTGATCCGCACCGACGCCGGCCTGCCGATCATCGTGGAGGCCGGCCTGGACCGGCTCAGCGGGGCCGACCTGGGCATCGTCGTGTGCTGGGGCCAGACCGGCGTGCTGCCGCCGGCGTCCGTGCTCGAGGCCCTGCGTGCGATCATCGAACGCGGCGGGCGGGTGCTCAGCCAGTGCACCGGGGCGTTCGTGCTTGCGGCTGCCGGGCTGCTCGACGGCCGCCGGGCCACCACCCACTGGAAGTGGGCCGGTGAGTTGGCCAGCCGCTACCCCGCGGTCCACGTGGATCCGGGCGTGCTCTATGTGGCCGACGGGCCGGTGATCACGAGCGCGGGCACGGCGGCCGGCATCGACGCCTGCCTGCACCTGCTCCGCCTGGAGCACGGGACGACCGTGGCAAACGCGGTAGCCCGCCGCATGGTGGTACCGCCGCACCGCGACGGCGGTCAGGCACAGTACGTCCCGGTGATCGTCAACAACGCCGAAGACCCCGCGAACCTGGCGGCCGTGCAGCAATGGGCGCTCCAGCACCTGGACGAGCCGATCAGCGTGGATGACCTCGCGGCGCGCACCTTGATGTCCCCGAGAAACTTTGCCCGGCAGTTCGCCGCGCGCACCGGGACCACGCCGCATCAGTGGCTGATCGGCCAGCGCATCAGCCGGGCCCAGGAACTGCTCGAGCACACTGGCGAACCCGTGGAGCGGGTAGCTGCCGAGTGCGGCCTGACCCCGATGATGCTGCGCCGGCACTTCGCCCGGCGGTGCGGGACCACGCCGCAGGCCTACCGGCGCACGTTCAGCCAGACCCGTTAGCTATAGCTAGAAGCCCTCGGCGCCGGCCAGTTCGGCGAGCCCGTGCGCCAGCGCCTCACGCCCATCCGGCGTCATCGCCGCCAGCACCTCACCCAAAGCAGCCCGCCGCCGCCCCCGCACCCACTCCGCCAGCCGCCGCCCCGACTCCGTCGGAACCAGAACAATCTCCCGCCGCGACGCCGCCGCCCGATCC
>JASHQP010000296.1 GCA_030039095.1 Streptosporangiaceae bacterium | reverse complement strand
GCGGCCAGGGGCCGTCGGGCGGCGCGGTAACCGGGGTCGCCCCGTCTGCCGATACGCAGCGCAGCGGGACGGGCCCCGCGCCTGCGAGGCTGACCGCCCGCCAGCGGCGTCTTCAGCTCATCCAGCCAGCGGACGTGACCAAGGGTTTCGCCGCGGCCGTGGCCGAAGCGTGGCGCCAGCACCGGCTGGAGGTGATCGCCGTCGCGCTGCTGGCCGTCGCAGGGCTGATCTTCCCCGCTCCGATGTGGCTGGTCGGCTTCTTGCTCTGGCTGGTTGGCTCCGCTCTCGTGCTGTCGTCGAAGCTGTGGACCGTCGGGGAGAAGTGGCTGACGGTCCCGGGGCTCGTGGTGCTGGTCATCGCCGGTATCGCCGTAGCCGAGGCGCTCGGCGGAAAGCGCCAGGACGCCGCCGCTTACGGCGACGAGGCCCTGACCGCCGCGGCGACGCTCTTCAAGATCGCCATGTTGCTCGCCGCGGTCTACCTGGGCTGGCGCATGCAGCGCGGCCATCGTGCGCCGCCGACACCGTCGTGGGCCCGCCGCCGGCGCGGCTGAGCGAGAGCGTCCCTGCGGGCCGTCGCACGCACTGGATCACACCAGCGACACCCGCCACACATGATTGCCCTTCAGCGGACTCGGGTATCACTGACCTGGGTGTTGATGCTTCGCGGGGCAGCGGTTGGCAGTACCCGCCTGTTCCTGGCTTCGCACGCGATCCCGTCCCAGCACCATCCGACGTGTGAGGCTGTGGAGGACGTGGCCCTGGCCGCTGCGGCCGGGGCCACGTCGCTGCCCGCGGTCCCGCCGCGCGTCAGCTTGGCGCGGTTGCTGGCGCCGTGCGATCGTGCCATCACGGATCGTCTCGGGGAGGTCAGGATCCGCCATAACCGCCGCGGTACCGATAGCCTTGTGTGAGGTGCCCCTGCGGGCACACGTATGGTTCCTCTTCGCGTAAGGTCTCGCTCGTGCCCACTGGCAAGGTCAAGTGGTATGACGCCGACAAAGGCTTCGGCTTTCTCACCCGCGATGACGGGGGTGAGGTTTTTGTGCACTCAACCGCCCTGCAGAGTGCCGGAACGGTGCTGCGTCCCGGCCAGCGCGTCGAGTTCGGTGTCGCCGAGGGCCGCCGGGGCACGCAGGCACTCCAGGTACGGACCCTTGACCCGCCGCCGACCATAGCCAAGGCCAGCAGGAAGAGCCCGGACGAGATGACGGTCATCATCGAGGACCTGATCAAGCTGCTGGACGGGGTCTCCAACACCTACCGGCGTGGCAAGCATCCGGACAGCCGCGAGTCGAAGAAGGTCGCGGCGATGCTCCGCGCCGTGGCGGGCGACCTCGAGGTCTAAGCCCCGGTCGCGCTGCGCGGACGCGGGGTGGGGATGGCCGCCGCGGTCGCGACGTCGACCGGGTATCTCCGGCTCGCCCCGAACAGGAACACGGCCGAGAGGCTCAGCGGGACCATCATGACGACGAAGGTCCACCGCAGCCCGCTGTTCCCCCCGCCGAACACGTACTGGGAGACGGCGCCGAACAGCACCGGCGCCAGCGCCTGGGCGCCGGTTCGGATCAGGTTGCGTATGCCCTCGGCGCGTCCCCACAGGAACGCGGGCATGATGTCGAGCCGCGCGGCGTCGATCGGCGGGTTCTGCGCCGACAGGCAGGCCGCGGCCAGCACGATGTACGGCAGCGCGGTCAGCGCGCTCCGGGTGAGCAGCGCCGGGATGAACAGCAGCACGGTGATCGTGGCGGCCACCGCCGCGACCATCACGCGGCCGTTCAGCCGCCCCCGGTGCAGCAGCGCGTCCCCGAGCGGGCCGCCGGCGAGGACCCCGATGACCGCACCCGCCCCGACGACGAGCAGCAGCAGGTTGGCGAGCACCTGGCCGACGTGGTACTGGCCGCCGACGAACTCCACGCCGAACGTCTGCACCCCCGCGAGGAAGTAGTAGCCGAGGGCACCGGAGACGATCAGCGCGACGTTCGTGCGGACCCGCAGCACGTACCTGATCGCCTCGCCCAGGCCCATCCGCGGCCGCGGATGGAGCTCGAGCAGGCCGGGGTCGGGCACGATCCCGCGCGCCAGCGCGATCCGCTGGGCGTCCGTCGGCTCGTGCCCGTTCTTCTCGGGCTCGGGCTCGGGCTGCGGGGAGGCCCCCGCGGCCGGGGCGTAGCCGGGCTCGGGGGCGAGCACGCCCTGCCCGCCGCGCGCCGGCTCCGGCAGCTTGAAGACCAGGTACGCGAGCAAGAACGCGGGGAGGGCGAGGATGACGAAGGCGGCGCGCCAGGACAGCGCGGCGATGTCGCCGGTGACGGCGAAGCCGACGCCGGCACCGGCCAGCTCGCCAGTGAGGATGTAACCGAAGATCTTGCCCCGCTCCGACCCCGGGATCCAGTCGCCGACCAGCGACGCCACCGTGGGCGCCGTGGCGGCGGTCACCGCCCCGAGCCAGATCCGGTCGAAGAGCAGCTGCGTGAACGAGGAGGCGGTCGCGCCCCAGATCATCGCGGCGCCCCAGATCACGACCGAGATGCCGAGGATCCAGGTGCGCCGCGCCCGGTCGGCGAGCATGCCGAACGGCACCGAGAACACGGCTCCCACCAGCGACGTCACGGCGACCAGCAGGCCGATGTCGGTGTTCCCGATGTGCAGGGAGTGCCGCAGCTCGGTCGCTGCCGCGCCGACCGTGGACGCGTCCGCGCTGGACAGGGCCAGGACGCTGCCGAGCACGAGCACGATCCGGGCGCGCGTGGGACCGCCGGACGCGGCGACGACGCGTCGCCTCGCCGCCTGCCCGCCGCGGCGGACGACCCGGTAGGCGGACCCAAACGCCCCCGGCCGTGTGTCCGGATCTTCCGTGCCCTGCAATGGTCCTCGTTCTCTCCGAACCGCTCCTCAGGTTCGCACAGGGGCGCGTACGGCATGCGTGCGCGTCTCGTTCATAGCCCAAGTATTCTGCTTCTGTAGCACTGCGACGACCGTCCCCGGTCATCGAATCGCCGGTAGTCGCGATCCGGATGCGTGCTTACCACCGAATGAGGAACAATTACTTAACGTGAGCACGGTCAGCGCCCGCACCAGCCGCGAGATCGACGAGGCCTGCGCGGAGGCCGTTGACCTGGCCCGGTCCGCCGCGATCGACGTCGTCGGCCCGAATCAGGTTGGCGAGCACCTCGGCATGCAGTCCGACGGCGATCGCGTCGTCACGCACCTGTTCGCGTGCCTGGACCCCGCCTACGCCGGCTGGCGATGGGCGGTGACGGTCGCGCGGGCTTCGCGCGCCAAGACGGTGACGGTCAGTGAGAGCCTGCTGCTGCCGGGCCCCGATTCGCTCCTCGCGCCGGACTGGGTGCCGTGGCGCGACCGGGTCCGGCCCGGCGACGTGGGAGTCGGCGACCTGCTGCCTGCCTCCGATGACGACGAGCGGCTCGTCCCCGCGGTCGTGCTCGAAGGCGACGAAGGCGTACTGGACTGGGATGACGCCGCCCCGTGGGACGCTGCGCTGCCAACGATCGACCCGCCACCGGGCAGCCCGGTCACGGCCTCGCAGCCGTCCGGCTCCGGCCCGGCTCCCGGGTACGAGACCGACTCCGCGCCCAAGCGTTCCCGGGTCTTGTCCGCGATCGGCCGGGACGAGACCGCGCTGCGCTGGTACTCCGGAGAGCACGGACCGCGCAGCCCGCTGGCGCATGCGGCCCCGGGACCGTGCATGACCTGCGGCTTCCTGGTGCGCCTCGACGGCCCGCTCGGCCGGGTGTTCGGGGTCTGCGCTAACGAGTTCGCGCCGGACGACGGACGGGTCGTGTCGCTCGACCACGGCTGCGGTGCGCACTCGGAGGCGGCCACGCCCGACGCGGCCTACGGAGCGGCGTCACCGGTGATCGACGAGCTCGGGTACGACCTGGTCGACATGCCGGGCGTCTCCATGGAGGAGACCGTCTTCGAGTCGCTCGATCACGCTTAGCGCTGGCCGGCCTCGGCGTGCCGGCGGGCCGCCCGTTCCCGCGAGCGCTTCAGCCGTGGGACATACAGCAGCCCGAAGACGCCGAGCCCCAGCCCTGTGACGCAGGTCCAGATCCACCACCGGTCGTGCGCCGGTATGTCCGATCTGACCACGAGCAGCACGACCAGCGCGACGGCCCACCCGGCAGTGATCGCCGCGGTGACCATCTGATCGTTGGCCTCGAGCGGTTCCGGGGTCGGCTTGCGGGCGTTGCTCACGTGATCCACGGTAACTCGGCGGGCAACGCGTGATGTACTTAGTGCCTGGTACGTGCCGCGTGCCTGGCCAACCCCGCTATCGGCCGTGCGGAATGCGAGGCGCTCCGCTACCGTTAGCAAGAGTAATGACTCAGGCTAATGAACATGACTACACAGGAGACCAGGTCGGACGCGGGCCTGGCTTCGGCGCTCCGGATCTCGGTGACGCGGCTCGCGCGCCGGCTGCGCGCCGAGCGGGCCGCGCACGGGTTGCCCGTGCTCTCCGAGCTGTCCGACACTCAGATGGGCGCCCTGGCAACGCTCGTGGCGCATGGCGCCATGACCCCGGGCGAGCTCGCCGAGCACGAGAAGGTGCAGCCGCCGTCCATGACGAGGGTCATCACCGTTCTCGAGGGGCACGATTTGGTCGCCCGGGCCGCACACGCCACGGACAAGCGCCAGGTGATGCTCACGGTGACCGATACCGGCCGGGAGCTGGTGTATCAGTCACGGCGGGTCAGGGAGGCCTGGCTGGCCAGGCGGCTGCGGGAGCTGACGCCGGCCGAGCGGGCGAAGCTGCGCGCGGCGGCGCCCATCCTGGAGAAGCTCAGTCAGTCCTGACCAGGCTGCTGCAGCGCACCTTCGGGTCGCTGCACACCCGCAACTACCGGCTGTTCGCAACCGGCCAGGTGATCTCGAACACTGGCACCTGGATGCAGCGGGTGGCGCAGGACTGGCTCGTCCTCGACCTCACACACGGCAGCGGGACGGCGCTCGGCATCACCACCGGGCTGCAGTTCCTCCCGACGCTCCTCAGTATGTGGGGCGGGATGGTCGCCGACCGGTACTCCAAGCGTCACGTCCTGATGGCGACCCAGGCGGCCATGGGCGGGCTGGCGCTGATCCTCGGCGTGCTCGCGATCACCCATACCGTGCAGATCTGGCAGGTGTACGCACTCGCGTTCGGGCTCGGCTTCGTCACCGTCGTCGACAACCCTACCCGGCAGGCGTTCGCCACCGAGATGGTCGGCCGCGACGGGCTCGCAAACGCGATCGCGCTCAACAGCGCGGTGTTCAACCTCGCCAGGATCGTCGGCCCTGCCGTGGCCGGGCTGGTCATCGCCGCGCTCGGGACGCCCGCCGCGTTCCTGGTCAACGCGGCGTCCTACGGCGCCGTGCTGATCAGCCTCAAGCTGATGCGGGTGTCCGAGCTGCACGTGGTGGAGTCCGTGCCCAGGGCGAAGGGCCAGCTGCGCGAGGCCATGCACTACGTCAGGGAGCGCCCGGCGCTGTGGATGACCATGGTGCTGATCTTCTTCGTGGCCACGTTCGGCATGAACTTCCAGGTCACCAACGCGCTGATGTCCCGACAGGTGTTCCACACCGGTGCGGGCCTGTTCGGCCTGGCGTCCGCGGTGCTCGCAGTCGGCTCGCTGACCGGCGCGCTGATCGCCGCCCGCCGGGCCCGGCCCACGATGACGCTTCTGCTCAGCACCGCCGCCGCGTTCAGTGTCCTCGAGGTGACCGCCGGCCTGATGCCGGACTTCTGGTCGTACCTGATCATGCTGGTCCCGACCGGCCTGGCCCTGCTGACGTTCTCGACCGCCGCGAACTCGGCGACCCAGCTCGGCACCACCGCCGAGATGCGCGGCCGCGTCATGGGCCTGTACATGCTGGTCTTCCTTGGCGGCGCCCCCATCGGGTCGCCGCTGGTCGGCTGGGCAGCCGAGGCGTTCGGCCCGCGGATGAGCCTGCTCGCCGGCGGAGTGATCTCCGGGGTGGCGACCGTGGTGATCGGGCTGATGTTCGCGCACAGCCGCGGCAAGCGGGTGCGTGAGTACCTGCGGCCCGCCCGGACGGTCGCCTGAGCGGCCTGGCAGCATGCAGGTGTGAGGCTGTTCGTCGCGGTGGTGCCGCCGCGTGCGGCGCTGGATGAGCTCGAGGCCACGGTGGCGCCGCTGCGGCCCGGCTGGCCCGGGCTTCGCTGGACGGGCATGCCCGCATGGCACCTCACGCTGGCCTTCCTCGGCGAGGTCGGTGACCACACCGCGGCCGCACTCGGGCCCAGACTGGAACGGGCCGCGGGCCGGCACCCGAGCCTGCCGCTGTCCCTGGCCGGCGGCGGGGCCTTCCCCAGTCCGGCACGCGCCCGGGTCCTGTGGACCGGGCTGCGC
>JASHQP010000295.1 GCA_030039095.1 Streptosporangiaceae bacterium | reverse complement strand
AAGTCCTGTTCATAGCTGGCATGGCCGCGCCCTGCGCGGCCGGCCACGTAGGTAGGCTTCCAGCGTCAAGCAATCCAGCCGCCGGGAGCCAGCGATCACTGACCGCGCAACGTCTTTGCCTCATGCGGACGCCCCGGGGCCGGCCGTGGTCCTCATCGGCCCGCCCGGCTCCGGGAAATCCACCGTCGGCCCGCTCGTGGCAGCGCTGCTCGGCGTCGAGTTCGCCGAAACCGACGGCCTGATCGCTGCGCGCGCCGGCAAGCCGGTCGGCGACATCTTCATCGACGACGGGGAGGACGCGTTCCGCGACCTCGAGCGGGCGGCCGCGGGCGAGGCGATCGCCGGGCACCGCGGGGTGCTCGCGCTCGGCAGCGGCTCGGTCCTCAGCCAGGCCACCAGGAGCCTGCTGGCCGGCCAGCGGGTCGTGTACCTGGAAACCGCGTTTCCCGCGGTCGCGAAGCGCTCGGGGCTCGACGGGCCGCACCCGCCGATTCCGGGGAACCCGCGCGGGCGCCTCCGCCAGCTCCTGGAGGAGCGCCGCCCGGTATACGCGGACCTGGCGTGGCTGACAGTGACCACCGACGACCGCGGCCCGGAGCAGGTCGCCGGCGAGATAGCGGCGGCGATCGGCGGCAGCGGCGCCGCACACAGCGGGGAGCCACGCCCGTGAGCGCCACCCGGATCCCGGTCGGCGGCGCGTCCGGCTACGACGTGGTCGTCGGTACCGGCGTGCTCGGCGAGCTGCCGGCGCTGGTCGGCGACGTGGCCCGGACCGTCGTCGTCATCCACCCGGCCGGACTCGGCGACATCGCGCGGCCCGCGCGGGAGATCCTCGCGGCCGCGGGGTACACCGTGCACGCCGAGGAGGTGCCGGCCGGTGAGGCGGCCAAGGACATCGCGGTCGCTGCCGGGCTCTGGTCACGGCTGGCCGCGCACCGGGTCACCCGCGCCGACGCGATCGTGGGCATCGGCGGCGGCGCAACCACGGACCTGGCCGGCTTCGTGGCCGCGACCTGGCTGCGCGGGGTGCGGGTGGTGCTGCTGCCCACCACGCTGCTCGCGGTCGTGGACGCCGCGGTCGGCGGGAAGACCGCGGTCAACATCGCCGAGGGCAAGAACCTCGTCGGCGCGTTCCATCCGCCGGCCGGGGTGGTCGCGGACCTGGCCGTGCTCGGGTCGCTGCCGGCGGCCGAGTACGTGAGCGGCCTGGCCGAGGTGATCAAGACCGGGTTCATCGCCGACCCGGCGATCCTCGACCTGATCGAGGCCGACCCGGAGGGCGCCACGGCGCCGGCCGGCCGGCACGCGAGGGAGCTCGTCGAGCGCACGGTACGGGTCAAGGCCGGGGTGGTGGCCGCCGACCTGCGGGAGTCCGGGCTCCGCGAGATCCTCAACTACGGCCACACACTGGGCCACGCGCTGGAACGGCTCGAGGACTACCGGATCCGGCACGGGGAGGCGGTGGCGATCGGCATGGTCTACGCGGCCGAGGTGGCCCGGCTGGCCGGCCGGCTCGCCCCGGACGCTGCGGCGCGGCACCGCAAGGTGCTGTCCGCCGTCGGCCTGCCGACCACCTGGGCGCCCGGGGCGTGGCCCGCGCTGCGGGAGCGGATGGCGGTCGACAAGAAGAGCCGCGGGGCCAGGCTGCGGCTGGTGATCCTCTCCGGCATCGGCCGCCCGGTGCTGCTGGAGGATCCGCCCGAGGACCTGCTCTCCCGCGCGTACGCCGAGGTGGCGGGCTGATGCGGCGCGTCCTGGTGATCAACGGCCCGAACCTCGGCCGCCTGGGCACCCGTGAGCCCGGCATCTACGGCACGGCGACGCACGCCGACCTGGCCGAGATGGCCACGGCGGCCGGGCGCGACCTCGGCCTGGCCGTCGAGGTCCGGCAGACCGACGACGAGGCCGAGCTGATCGGCTGGATCCACGAGGCGAGCGACGCCGGCACGCCCGTCGTGCTCAACCCGGCCGCGTTCACCCACTACTCGTACGCGCTCAGGGACGCGCTCGCGATGCGCACCGCGCCGCTGATCGAGGTCCACATGTCGAATCCGGCGGCACGCGAACCGTTCCGGCACTTGTCCGTGGTGTCTGGTGTGGCCGACGGGACCATCGCCGGCTTCGGTCTGCTGTCGTACCGCCTCGCGCTGCGGGCGGTTGCACAGATGACCGCGGAAGGCCAGGGTGGGCCCGAATGATCGTCCTGGTCGGGTTCATGGGGGCGGGCAAGACGACGGTCGGGCACCTGCTCGCCGAGAAGCTCGGCCTGCCGTTCGTCGACAGCGACCTGATCATCGAGAGCCGCACCGGCCGCAGCGTCAGGGAGATCTTCGCCGCGGACGGCGAGCCGGCCTTCCGCGAGCTCGAGCAGCAGATCACGGCCGAGCTGCTGCGCGGCCAGGACGCCGTGCTCGCGCTGGGCGGCGGCGGGGCCGAGCACCCGGCCACCCGGGACGAGCTCAAGGGCAGCCAGGTCGTCTACCTGCAGGTCGGATACGACGAGGCGATGCTGCGCGTCTCGCACGACGAGTACCGGCCGATGCTGCGCGCTCCGGACCTGCACGCGATCTTCGAGCAGCGGCTCGCCGTCTACGAGTCGGTGGCCACGCAGACCGTGGCCACGGGCGGGCGCCGTCCCGAGGCCATCTGCCTGGACATCATCGGGCGGCTCGTCCGGGTGCCGTCCGCCCCGGCGGGAACCACATCGGTCCTGGTTGCGTGCACCGGCGGAACCTACAACGTGCACGTGGGCGCCGGGCTGCTGCCCGAACTGGACCGGCTGCTTCCGCCGCTGCCGCACGCCAGGACCGCGGTGCTGCTGGCGGCCGGCCACGACAGCGGCCCGGTGGCCGGTGCGTCCGCCGCGCTGCAGCGGGCCGGGCTCGACGTGCGGTACGTCCAGGTGCCCGACCGCCAGCAGTCCAAGGACCTCGCCACGATCGCCCGGATCGCCGGGGAGCTCGCCGGCCTCGCCGTGCACAAGGACGACGTCATCGTCGGGGTCGGCGGCGAGGTCGTCGGCGACATCGCCGGCTTCCTGGCCAGCACGTACAACCGCGGCATGCCGCTGGTGCTGCTGCCCACCACGCTCGCCGCCCAGGCCGACGCGGCGGTCGGCGGCAAGGCGTCGCTGAACGTGCCGCAGGGCAGGAACCTGGTCGGCACCGTGCATCAGCCGGTCGCGGTCGTCGCGGACGTGACGCTCGCCGCCGGGCGCCGCTCGCGTGAGTACCAGGCCGGACTGGCCGAGATCGTCAAGCACGCGCTGATCAGCGGCCCCGACATGGTCGCGCTCGTCGACGCGCACTCGCGCGACCTGCGCGACGGGGACGTCGCGACGCTGGCCCAGGTCGTGGCCCGCAGCGTCGCGGTCAAGGCCGAGATCGTCAGCAACGACGAGCGGGAGCAGGGTGACCGGCTGCACCTGAACTACGGGCACACGTTCGGCCACGCGATCGAGCAGGCCCGCGGGCTCGACTCCGGCGACGACGGCGAGGCGATCGCGGTCGGCATGATGGCCGCCGCGTACCTCGCGCGCCGCCAGCGGCGCATACCGGACGATCTGGTCGGCCTGCACCGCCGCCTGCTCACCGGCCTGGGGCTGCCAACCCGGGGAAGCTTTGACCTGGCCGAGCTCGAGGACGCGTGGCTGCGCGACAAGAAGTACCAGGATGGCGCCAGGTTCGTGGTGCTGAACGGCCTCGGCAGGCCCGAGGCCGGGGTCCCGGCCGACGTGGCCACGCTCGCGGCCGTTCTCGCCGATCTGGCCGAGCCTGCCGCCGTCGGCCGCTCCTGACCTCGGCCCGGCCCCGCGCTACGCTCTAGGCACGCAATCCGAACGAGATTCGGTCCGGGCGAAAGGGCGGCACATGCGCATCGGGATGTCACTGAACTACGCCGGCGGCTTCGCCGAGACCGTCACCGAGCTCGCCGACTACGAGAAGGCCGGCCTGGACATCGTGTTCGTGCCGGAGGCGTACAGCTACGACGCGGTGAGCCAGCTCGGCTACGTGGCCGCGAAGACCGAGCGGCTGCAGCTCGCCTCGGGCATCATGCAGCTGTACTCGCGGACACCGACGCTGACCGCGATGACAGCGGCCGGGCTCGACTACGTCTCCGGCGGCAGGTTCGTGCTCGGCATCGGCGCCTCCGGACCCCAGGTCATCGAGGGCTGGCACGGCGTGCCCTACGACGCGCCGATCGGCCGTACCAGGGAGATCATCGAGATCTGCCGCAAGGTGTGGCGGCGGGAGCGGCTCACCTGCGCGGGCCGGTACTACACGATCCCGCTGCCGGCGGACCAGGGCACCGGGCTCGGCAAGCCGCTGAAGCTGATCAACCACCCGGTACGGGAGAGCATCCCGATCTTCGTCGCGGCGCTCGGGCCGAAGAACGTGGAGATGGCTGCCGAGCTGGCCGAGGGCTGGGAGCCGATCTGGTACTTCCCGGAGAAGGCGGCGTCGGTGTGGGGGGAGGCGCTGGCCGCCGGCACGGCGAAGCGCGACTCGTCGCTGCCGGTGCTGGACGTGATGCCGGCGACCGCGTCGCTGGCGATCGGCGAGGACGTCACCGGGCTGCGGGAACTCGCCCGCCCCGCGCAGGCGCTGTACATCGGCGGGATGGGTGCCAGGGGCCGCAACTTCTACAACGACCTGGTCGTCAAGTACGGCTACGAGGCCGAGGCCAGGGCGATCCAGGACGCCTACCTCGACGGCAGGAAGGACGAGGCGGCCGCGCTGGTGCCGGCCTCGCTGCTCGAGGGAACGTCGCTGATCGGCCCCCGCTCCTACGTCGCCGAGCGGGTGGCAGCGTTCCGCGAATCCGGCGTGACCACCCTCAGCGTCGCCCCCCTGGCCAGCACCCACGAAGACCGCGTCCGCCTCATCGAGCAAATCAAGGACCTGGCCGCCTGACGCGCCCGTTGGCGGGCGGGGTGACGTGGTCAGAGCACGGCGAGGGACTGGAGGTCCTCGCGGAGCTGGGTGGCCGACGAGAACTGCAGGGCGATGAGGCCGAGCCCGCGGG
This sequence comes from Streptosporangiaceae bacterium, assembly GCA_030039095.1. Next base: position 7,342 of record JASHQP010000295.1, on the reverse strand, counting down.
CGGCGTCGACGTTGCGCGCCTGGTCGTCGATGAACACCGTTGCCTGCGGGCGCAGCCCGTGGCGGCGCAGCAGGATCTCGAAGATCCGCGGGTCCGGCTTGGCCACGCCCTCGAGGCCGGATATCACGTGCGCATCGAACCACCGCATGAAGCCAAACCGGCCGCGCCGGACCTCGAACGCCTCCGGCTCCATGTTGCTGAGCGCGTAGCAGGGCATTCCGGAGGCCTTCAGCTCGCCGAGCAGCTCGACGGTGTCGTCGAACTGGCCCGCGACCATCTCCTCCCCGCGCTCGGCCCAGACCATGATCATGTCCCGGTGCTCGGGGTGCGCGGCCGCGAGTTCCTCGCACGACCGTGTGATGTCGGCGCCCAGGTCGTGGGAGAGATGCCAGTCCGAGGTACAGACCGAGCCGAGAAACTCCTCCATGTCGGCCGGGTCGGCGAACAGCTGGCGGTACACATACCGCGGATCCCAGTCGATGAGCACCCCGCCGAGGTCGAAGACGACGGCCTCGATCTGCCCTTGCTCGCTGGCCATGCCGCGACCGTACCAGCCGTCACCACGGCCGATCGGCGCAGAGCCGTACAGTCGGGGCTATGCCGCAGATGCACGCCGAGCGCAGGGAACGCGCACAGCAGAAGATCGCCGAGCTGGACGCCGACGCCGCCCTGATCACGAGCCTGCCCAACGTCCGCTACCTCACCGGCATGGTCAGCTCCAACGCCGCGCTGCTGCTGCCCGCCAACGGGCCGGCCGTGCTGGCAACCGACTCACGGTACGAGGAGGCGGCCCGGCGCGACTGCGCCGACCTGGACCTGGTCGTCGACCGCGTCATCGAGGCGGCGCTCGCGACCCTGGCCGCACGCCGCGGCGTGGCGGCGCTGGCCTTCGAGGCGCAGGAGATGACCGTGGAGCGGCACCACGACCTGGCTTCGCTCGCCGGCGGCCCCGCGCTGCTGGTTCCGGCCGGACGACTGATCGAGGAACTACGGATGGTCAAGGACGAGGCCGAGATCGCGCTGCTCGCCCGGGCGTGCGCGATCACCAGCGAGGCGTTCGAGGCGGTCCTGCCCCAGATGACGGCCGGCCGGACCGAGCGGGAACTCGCGACCGCGCTGGAGCGGACGATGGTCGACCTCGGCGCCGAGGCACCGGCCTTCGACACGATCGTGGCGAGCGGGCCGAACGGCGCGATCCCGCATCACGTGCCGGGCGGCCGGGTGTTCGCCGCCGGTGACCTGATCACGGTCGACTGCGGCGCCCGCTACGCCGGCTATCACGCGGACATGACCAGAACCGTGGCGCTCGGCGAGCCCGCCGGCTGGCAGCGGGAGATCTACGAGATCGTGGCCACGGCGCAGCGGGCCGGGGTAGAGGCGGCAACGGCCGGCGCGGACGTGCGCACGGTCGACGCGGCGTCACGCGACCTGATCGCCGCGGCCGGGCACGATGACCATTTCGGCCACGGGCTCGGCCACGGGGTCGGCCTGGAGGTCCACGAGGCCCCGATCATCGGGTACGGGAGGACGGGTACACTCGTGGACCGGGTTCCCGTTACCGTCGAACCCGGGATTTACCTGCCAGGCAGGGGCGGCGTCAGGATCGAGGACACCCTGGTCGTGCGCGATGCGGGCGGATCACACCAGATGCTCACGACGACGACCAGGGATCTTCTCGTCCTGTAACGGGCGAGCCCCGCACGATGGAGACACGACGCAGTGGCCACCACCAACGACCTCAAGAACGGCATGACCCTCAACATCGACGGCCAGCTCTGGAACGTCGTGGATTTCCAGCACGTCAAGCCGGGCAAGGGCGGCGCGTTCGTGCGCACCAAGCTGAAGAACGTGATGTCCGGGAAGGTCGTGGACCGCACCTTCAACGCCGGGGTCCGGGTCGAGCAGGCGAGCGTCGACCGGCGGGAGATGCAGTACCTGTACCGCGAGGGCGACGACTTCGTGTTCATGGACACGCAAGACTATGACCAGCCGCGCATCCCCGCGGAGGTCGTGGGTGACGCCGCGAACTACCTGCTCGAGGAGCAGAACGCGACGGTTGCGTTCAACGAGGGCACCCCGCTGTACGTGGAGCTTCCGGCCGCGGTCGAGCTGACCGTCAGCCAGACGGACCCCGGCCTGCAGGGTGACCGGTCGACCGGCGGGACCAAGCCGGCCACGCTGGAGACCGGAGCGCAGATCCAGGTCCCGCTGTTCATCACCACCGGCGAGAAGGTCCGGGTGGACACCCGCACCGGCCAGTACCTCGGCCGGGCGTGACCGCCGGCGCAGGTCGCGCCGGCTGCCGGAGGCCGGCCGATGCCCGCCCGCAGTAAGGCCAGGAAGCGGGCGCTCGACATCCTCTTCGAGGCCGAGATCCGCGGTGAGCCCGTCCTCGACCTGCTCGCCGAGCGCTCCGCAGCAGAGCGCTCGCCGGACGGAACGGGGCCCCCGCCGGTGTCCGGCTTCGCAGCCGAGCTGGTCCGCGGCGTGCAGGCGCACCGGGAGCGCATCGACGAGCTGCTGTCCGAGCACGCGCAGGGCTGGTCGCTGGACCGGATGCCCGCCGTGGACCGGAACATCCTGCGGATCGGCGTGTACGAGCTGCTCTGGGCTCCGGCCGTGCCCGACGGCGTCGCGATCAGCGAGGCCGTGCTGCTGGCCCGCGAGCTGTCCACGGACGATTCGCCCGCGTTCGTCAACGGCCTGCTCGCCCGCCTGATGGCGCTCAAGCCCGATCTGGAGGCCACCCCGGACCACTGACCGCGGCCGGTGCGCGATTGTCGGCGGCCAGGCTTAGGTTGGGATGGTACGGGACGACCCGAGGGGGCCAGCGTGGCGCACGAGGACAGCGGGTGCCACATCCTCCACGCGGACATGGACGCGTTCTACGCCAGCGTGGAACTGCGGGACCGGCCGGAACTCGCCGGCAAGCCTGTGATCGTCGGCGGCACCAGCGGGCGCAGCGTGGTGCTCTCGGCGACCTACCCGGCGCGCGCGTTCGGGGTCCGCTCCGCCATGCCCATGGCCCGGGCGGTGCGGCTGTGCCCGCAGGCGGTCATCATCCCGCCCACGCACGGCCTGTACGGAGCGGTGTCCCGCGAGGTTATGGCGATATTCCGGGCGATAACACCGCAAGTAGAGCCACTGAGCCTGGACGAGGCCTTTCTGGATGTTTCGGGCGCGCTGCGCCGGCTCGGCAGGTCACCGGCTGGAATCGGGGAGCTGATCAGGTCGCAGGTCGGTGAGCTGGGAATCACCTGCTCCGTGGGGGTCGCGACCAGCAAGTTCATCGCCAAGCTCGCCTCCAGGAGGTGCAAGCCGGACGGGCTGCTCGTGGTCCCGGCCGACGGCGTCCTCGACTTCCTGCACCCGCTGCCCGTCGCGGAGCTGTGGGGGGTGGGCAAGCAGACCGGTGAGGCGCTGGCCCGGCTGGGGCTGCGCACGGTCGCTGACGTCGCGCAGACCCCGATCGGGGCCCTGGAGCGCGAACTCGGCCAGGCCGCCGCGGCTCACCTCTCGGCGCTGGCCGCCGGGCGCGACGAGCGCCGGGTGGTCCCGGGCTCCCACGAGAAGAGCATCGGCGCCGAGGAGACGTTCGCCACCGACGTCTGCGATCCGGAGGTGATCAGGCGCGAGCTGCTCCGGCTGTCCGGCCGGACCGCGCGCAGCCTGCGTGCCGCTGGCTGCTCGGCCCGGACTGTCGTGCTGAAGCTGCGCCTGGCCAGCTTCAAGACGATTACCCGGTCGCGGACGCTGCCCGACCCCACCGACGTGGCACAGGAGATCTACGCCACCGCTTGTGCCCTCTACGCGGCGGCCCTGGACGACAAGGCACGGCTGCGGCTGGTGGGGGTGCGGGCGACCGGCCTGATCCCGGCGTCGGACGCGGTCCAGCAGCTCGCGTTCGGTGACCGGCCGGTCTCGTGGCGCGAGGCCGAGCGGGCGGTTGACCGCATCGCCGGGCGGTTCGGCACCGACACCGTGCGACCGGCCATCCTGGTGGACGGCGAAGGGCCCGGGCGATGATCCCGGCACATCATCCTTTCTGCGGATATGCCCGTGGCTTTCGGAGGTGGCGGTCCGGTCGGCGCCGGCCCGGCCAGTCCCGAGACCGGACGTACCCTTCCGCAGTGAGCGCCGACACTCGTATTCTGGAGGCAAAGAAGGGCCGTGAGGCGCAGCTCTACAAGCAACGTCCCCGCGCGCAAGTTTTATGGGAGGCACCGTGCCGCTCTCGGAGCACGAGCAGCGCCAGCTCGAGCAGATTGAGCAGGCGCTCTACGCCGATTATCCGCGGTTCGCCAACGCCGTCCGCTCGAGCGACCCGCGTGTGCATTACAAGCGCCGGGTCGTCGAGGCCGCGCTGGGGTTCCTGCTGGGTGTCGGGATGCTGGTGGCCGGGGTGGTGACCAAGTACATCTGGATCGGTGTGGCCGGTTTTGTCGTGATGCTGGCCTGCAGCATGTGGGCGCTGACCAGTTACCGGCACATGACCGGCTTCGTCGCCGGCCGCGGGTCGGCCAGGCCGAAGGAGCGCCGCGCCCGCGCCAGCCGGTCTACCGGTACGGGAATGATGGAACGGCTCGAGGAGCGCTGGCGCAGGCGCCAGGAGCGCGACGGCCGCTGATCGCGGCTCCCGGCCTGTCCCGCCTTCGCTACGACGCCGCGCCGGCCGCCGCGTCCCGGTCGTTACCGCCTGCGCCGCCACGGAACGGGCCACTGCGGAACCTGAACCCGGCCGCGTCCATCCACCCGAACACGTCGAGGGCGTGCTGCAGCGCGGGCCGGACCGGGGCGAGCATAGACGCGGGCATCAGGCGGGCCCGCCACCGCACCGGCCAGTCGGCCTCCTGCGCCAGCGCCCGCCGGACCGCGGCGCTGTCCGCGCCCAGAGTCCGCGACGGCAGCGGCGCCGTTGCGTAACGCGCCCGTTCTTCCGCGGTGACGATACGCCCCAGCGCCTCGGCGGCCGCCCTGTCGAGCTGCAATGCGGCCCCGATCCGGACGGCGGCCGCCCGGGGGGACTCGCTGGGGCGGCAGGCGAGCCCGTAGTCGGCCAGGTCATCGCGTAGCTCGCGCCATACGGCGTGGGCAAGCGCGGCATCACCGGTAGCCCGCAGCCGCCTGCGGCGGAGCAGCCATCGCGCGGTCAGCGGCGCGATCAGGGCCAGCGCGGCCACGATCGCCAGGATCAGCAGGACCCAGGGGATGATGCCGTGCCCGCGGCCGAGGGGCGCAGCGGCGCCGCCCGCGCCGATGTCGGGGTGGTGCAGGTGGAACAGGTTCGCGCCGGCTCCCTTGCCGAGCTTGCCCGTGGCCGGCTTCGTCGGCACCGTGGTCGGCGCTTTGCCCAGGTTGGGCGGCGCGCCCCCCGCGTACTGCGGCACGGTCGCGGTGCCCTGGCCGGCGAGCCCGCCGGGGGTCGGCTCGAAGCGCAGCCAGCCCATGCCGTTGAAGTAGAGCTCGGGCCAGGCGTGCGCGTCGGCGGTGGTGACCTTCCACGTGCCCTTGCCCTTGCTGGTGCCCGCCGTGTAGCCGACGGCGATCCGGGACGGGATGCCGACCAGGCGGGCGAGACCGGCCATCGCGAACGCGAACTGCTGGCAGTAGCCGGTGTGCGTGCGGTACAGGAACTCGGCCAGGCCGCGGATGCCGTTCGGCAGGTTCACGCTGAGGCTGTAGCTGAACTTTCCCGAGTCCAGGAAGTAGTCCTGCAGCTTCGTCGCCATCTGGTACGGGGTCTTCGAGCCTTTGGTGATCTGCCGGGCGAGCTTCGTGAACTCCCCGCCGGGACCGGCCGGGAAGGACAGGTAGCCGTCCTTGATGTACGCCGGGTAGGAGGCCGGCTGGCTCTGCTGCTTCGGGGCCCGGGCGACCTCGGTGCTGGTCACCGAGTACTGCAGGCCGGACAGCTGCGGATCAGTGGCGTACACCATCTGCGTGGCGTCGTCTTCCACCCAGCCGGGCTCCGGGATGCTGAGCCTCGTCGGCGCGTAGGGGACCGGGAGGACGCCGAGCTTGGCGTCGTATCCCACGGTTCCCTGGCTGAGCGTGATCTTGGTGAACGGCCTGGTGACCGGGGTGCCGCGCGCCAGGCCGTAGTCGGTGACCCGCTGGTCGCTGCCCACCGGCGCCGACGCCTGGGTCACCGGCAGCACCAGGCCCCAGGTCTGCAGGGAGGTGTTGTAGTTCAGCACGTATACCTGCAGGTACTGGTACTGCGGGCGCTTGGCGTTGGTGGTGTAGGTCAGCACCGTTTGCGCCGTGTTACTGAGCAGCTGCTGCCGCATCTGGACCAGCGGCTCGGGTGTGGTGACCGGGGCGCCGCCGTTCCCGACACCGGACGATCCGGTCCGGAACAGGTCGTGCACGTTGATCCCGGGAACCAGCAGCGGGACCGCCAGCGCGATGCAGGCCGCGGCCAGCCCGATACGGCGCCCGGACGCCGCGAGCTGCCGGGTATCCGGGGCCTCGGCGGCCTCGATGGGCTCGGCCGGGGAACTCTGCCAGACGGTCACCAGCCGGCCCCAGATGCGCAGCCGTTCCCGCCCGTCGGCGGCGAGCAGCGCGAGGTAGCCGATCATGCCGAGGCAGAACACGATCGTGGCGCCGACGCCGCCCTGCCTGGCGCTCGTCGTGATCCGGACGCAGTACAGCGCGAGCAGCGGCAGGCCGGCGATGGCCGGGCTGCGCAGCCGCACCGCCAGCAGGTCGGTGGCCGCCGCCATCAGGCCGATGCCCCCGGCCGCGATCAGCACGATCCCCGAGGTGCTCGTCACCGGTGGCTCGAAGTAGCGCTCGGCCATGCCTTGGCTGACAAGGGAGGACAGGTGGGACAGCGAGCCCTGGGTCGGGATGAAGCCGGCGATCGACAGCCGGCCGGCGAACACGGCGTTCAGGTAGATCAGCAGCGCGGACGCGTAGGCGATGGGGCAGGCGAGCACCTGCAGCAACCGCAGCCGCGGCCTGCTCGCGGCAGTGATCGCGATAACGATCACGCCGAGCACCCGCAGTCCCCAGTTCGGCCCGGTGAGCAGCGGGACCACGGCGATCAGCGCGAGCACCGATGTCGCCACCGCGGCCCGCAGCGGCGCGAGCCTGGTGGCCGCCCCGGCGATGGCCACGGCGATGACCGCGCCGATCCCGGCCCAGAACCACGAGGCGTTCTGGATCAGCGGGTAGATCGACACCGACGCAAGGATCACGGCCACCGCCGACGTCAGCGTGAGCCTGAGGTTCATACCGCTGCTCCCTGCGCGCCCGGCAGCTCTCTCGCCGCGGGCGGCTTGGACGTCAGCATGCCGAGCTGCTGCCAGGCGACCGCGAGCTGCGTGCTCGCGTC
>JASHQP010000294.1 GCA_030039095.1 Streptosporangiaceae bacterium | reverse complement strand
CGGACCTGGGTTGCCCAGCCGACCGGCGAGAGCCAGAGCAGCCAGCGCGTTCCGCCGCGGGTGCCGGCCGCCGCACCGGCGGACATGACCAGGTAGGACGCGGCCAGCACGCAGATCGCGATCGCCCGCGCGCCACGGGCGCTGGCGGAAAGCTGCGCGGTGACCGCCGCGACGCCGGCGAAGACCAGGCCGCACGTGCCGACCGCGAGCCCGGTCGCGAACGCTCCGCCGGCCGGCAGGCCGATCGCGGCGAGCCCGGCACCCATCAGCAGCGCCAGCCCGCCGTTGGCGGCGGTCGCGAGCAGCACCCCGACGGCCAGCGGGGTACGGCGGCCAACCGCGGTCGAGCCGATCAGCTCCAGCCTGCCGGACTCCTCGTCGGCCCTCGTGTGCCGGATCACGAGGAAGATGCCCATCAGGCTCGCGGCGAGCGCCGAGATCGCCCCGTACTTGTACACGGTCAGCGCGCCGGCCGAACTGCCGTACAGCGGCCCGGCCAGCGCGAGCACTGTCGGGTCGTGAACGATGCCCGCGTAGACCGCCTGCCGTGACTGCTCCGTCCTGTAGAGCTTCGTGAAGCTGTAGCCGGTGCTCACCATCAGCACCGCGAGGACGTAGATCCAGGCCGGCAGGAGGATCCGGTCCCGGCGCGCCGCCAGCCTCGTCAGGGGCACCCAGCCGTCGAGCGAGGTCATGCGGTGGCACCTTCGACGGCGAGGCCGCCCGCGGTGCCGCCGGGCGCAGCGCCGCCGGCTGCATAGTGCCGCAGGAACAGCTCCTCCAGCGTGGGCGGCTGGCTGACCAGGCTGAGCACGCCGGCATCGGCGAGCCGGCGCAGCACCTCGTCCAGCTTGTCGCTGTCCACCTCGCACCGCACCCGCGCGCCGAGCCCGCCGGTGCCGGACCGGGTGAAGTCCTGCACGTCGAGGTCGTGCACGCCGGGGAGCGCGGCGAGGCCGGCCGGCCGGCGAGCCAGGTCGGCCGAGATCGAGGTCCTGGTCAGGTGGCGCATCTCGGCCAGCGTTCCCGTCTCCACGGCCCGGCCATCCCGGATGATCGTGACCCGCTCGCAGAGCGCCTCCACCTCGGACAGGATGTGGCTGGACAGCAGCACGGTGCGCCCGCCGCCGGCCTCCTCCTCGATGCACCCCCGGAACGCCGCCTCCATCAGGGGATCCAGCCCCGAGGTCGGCTCGTCCAGGATCAGCAGCTCCACGTCGGAGGCGAGCGCCGCGATCAGCGCCACCTTCTGCCGGTTGCCCTTGGAGTACGCGCGCGCCTTCTTCGTCGGGTCCAGGTCGAAGCGCTCCAGCAGGCTGGCCCGCCGCTTGGCGTCGAGGCCGCCGCGCAGCCGGCCGAGCAGGTCGATGACCTCACCGCCGGTGAAGTTCGGCCACAGCGTCACGTCGCCGGGCACGTAAGCGAGCCTGCGGTGCAGCGTGACGGCGTCGCGCCACGGGTCGCCGCCGAGCAGCCGCGCGGCGCCGCCGTCGGCGCGCAGCAGCCCCAGCAGGACCCTGATCGCCGTGGTCTTGCCCGCGCCGTTCGGGCCGAGGAATCCGTGCACCTCGCCCTCGGCCACGCTCAGGTCGAGCCCGTCGAGCGCTACGGTCTTCCCGTACGACTTGCGCAGGCCCACCACGGCGATAGCGTCAGTCACACCGGCAGGCTACACTACTTTCATAAATCTGTGAAAGTTGTGAATGTTAACGAGGGGCCGGAACGCTACCCTCCGGCGAACTCACGACGACAGGCGGCGGGACGGGACGGTTGACGAAGGACACGGCGCGGGCGACGCATGGCCGCAGCGCGACCCTGGCGAGCGGAGGAACCGCGGCAGCCGGGACGACGGACGGCGAGCCCGGGCGCGACCGCGCGGCCGTCGCGCGGTTCGTCGAGGACCTGGCCTCCGCGCTGATGGAGATGGGCGTCCCGCGGATGCCCGCGAGGGTGTTCGCCGCGCTGCTGACCACGGATGCGGGCCGGCTCACCGCGGCCGAGCTCGCGGCAAAGCTGCAGATCAGCCCCGCGGCCGTGTCCGGGGCGGTGCGCTACCTGATGCAGATCGGCATGGCCCGGCGGGAGACCGAGCCGGGTTCCCGCCGCCACTACTACCGGGCGCCCGACAACGTCTGGGGTGAGGTCATCGGCATCCGCGATCACCTCATGTCCCGGTGGACCGGGGTACTGCGGGACGGCGTCGCCGTTCTCGGCGCCGACACACCCGCCGGGGAACGGGTCGCGGAGTCCGTCCGCTTCTTCGAGTTCGTCAGCTCGGAACTGCCGCAGGTCATCAGCAAGTGGCGCGAGCGCGGGCCCCGCCGCATCGGGGATGCCGGCCTGCGCGGCTGACCCGCCCTCCCGCACTGTTTCGGCCGCTGATGGTCAAACCAGGGCCGGACCTTGGTAAGACTTGTACTGGGACAACGTTTGAGGGAGGCGGCGGGCGTGGCGCGTGATCCGGGAGACCTGTACAAGGTGAGTCCCGATGCGCCCGAACTCGACGGCGTCCCGATGCTCTACTACCTGGACGGGTTCATCGACGCGGGCGGCGCCGGCCGGCTGCTCACCGCGCACCTGCTCGGCACGCTCGAGCACACCGAGGTCGCCAGGTTCGACGTCGACTCCCTGATCGACTACCGGTCCCGCAGGCCGGTGATGACGTTCGCCAAGGATCACTGGGAGCACTACGACGCGCCGGAGATATCGATCTCGCTGCTGCACGACGAGACCGGGGCACCGTTCCTGCTGCTGAGCGGCCCGGAACCGGACCACGACTGGAACGCGTTCATCAGCGCGCTGCTCAGCCTTTCCATGACGCTGAAGGTCGAGCTCGCGGTGGGGTTCCACGGCATCCCGATGGGCGTGCCGCACACCAGGCCGCTCGGCGTCACCGCGCACGCGACCCGCACCGACCTGGTCGAGGGGTACCGGCCCCTGGTCGACCGGCTGCAGGTACCGGGGAGTGCGGCGGCTTTGCTGGAACTGCGGATGGGCGAGGAAGGGCGCTCGGCGATCGGCTTCGCCGTGCACGTGCCGCACTACCTGGCACAGGCGGCCTATCCCGCGGCCGCGGTGACGCTGCTCGAGTCGGTGCAGCGCGCGACCGGCCTGACCCTGCCCGCCGACGCGCTGCGCGAGGCGGCGCATCGCACCGACCTGGAGATTGCCAGGCAGGTCGAGGGCTCCGACGAGGTCACCGAGGTCGTCCAGGCACTGGAGCAGCAGTACGACGCGTTCGCCGCGGGCAACAGCGACATGCTGGCCGACGAGCCGGAGAACATGCCGACCGCCGAGGAACTCGGTGCGCAGTTCGAGCGGTTCCTCGCCGAGCAGCAGGGCCGCGGCGACACCCCCGACGCGTGAGCCAGTGATGTCAGACCCGAAAGTTCGCCGGGGCCTGTCCAAACGATCTTGTGGCTCAGCCCTCCGGGCGTGACCGTGCGGAATAGGTACGGGCGGAGCCGTAGCAGATCCGCACAGAGCGGGCCGCGACGCGCTCCTGTAGAAGAGTCTGGCGCGCCCCGCGAGCCCGTCAGGGTCTCGCAAGTTTGCCCGGCTGCTCAGCGAGACCGCACGGGGGTGCTCCAATGCGGGGCAGCCGCCCCCGCCAGAACCCGCGGCCTGACCAGCCTGCCGCGTCCAGGACGCTAGCTGATCTCGCTGAGCTTGCCGGTGGCGACGTCGAAGACGAAGCCGCGGACGGAGTCGGTGTGCGGCACGAACGGGCTGGCCTTGATCCGGGCGATCGACTGCCGCACGTCGGTCTCCAGGTCGCCGAACGCCTCGGCGGCCCACGGCGGCTTGATGCCGGTGTCCGCCTGGATGGCCGCCTTGAAGTCGTCGTCGGTGAACGTGAGCATGCCGCATTCGGTGTGATGGATGAGGATGATCTCGCGCGTGCCGAGCAGCCGCTGGCTGATCGCCAGGGAGCGGATCTCGTCCTCGGTGACCACCCCGCCCGCGTTCCGGATCACGTGCGCCTCGCCCTCGGCGAGCCCGAGGAGCGCGTAGACGTTGAGGCGGGCGTCCATGCAGGCGATCACGGCAAGGGCGCGGGATGGCGGCAGCGCCAGCTTGCCACCGAAGGTCTCGGCGTAACGCTCGTTGTTCTCGAGCAGCTCATCGGTTGCGGACATGTCTGGGTTCTCCCCCCTCTGTTCGCACCTACTCCACAGCGGCGCGGGCGCCACACGGGCCATGGCCGTATCGTTGAATCTAATAATTTTGATCGACTTAATCAATATTTTTCGCTCGCGCGTTCTGGCCGAACCTTGAGACTGCGCTGGGCGAAACGAGATACTGGCCGGGGAATGAGCTTGCTGCCGGCATCGCGGTGCCGTGGTTGGTTGATCATCGGGGGGACGGCACCGCGGCCGGTTCAGTTCGGGGGACGGGGCAATGAGCCGATCGGCTGTGCGTGAGTTCGTGGCGCCCGACGTCAGCGTGCCCCCGGGCGAGGTACTCGTGCCGACGGAGGTCGGCGACGCGGTGCACGGCCCGCTGCCGAGCCCGGCCGCCCCGCTGGTCGCCGGAACCCTGCTTCGCAAGGGCAGGCGGGTCGGCCATGGCCCGGTCGGCCACTGCGCCGACCCGTCGGGCGACGACGGCGGCGCCGTGCTGTTCGTCGCGACCTGCCAGCAGCGGGATGGCTCGACGGCCGCCGTGGCCGCCGCGGCCAGCCCCGCCGACCGG
>JASHQP010000293.1 GCA_030039095.1 Streptosporangiaceae bacterium | reverse complement strand
CGCACCGGGACGGAGTCGACCAGCACCGTGCACGCCCCGCAGATGCCGTGCTCACAGCCCAGGTGCGTGCCGGTGTAGCCAAGGTCGTGGCGCAGCATGTCCGCCAGCGTCCGGCGGGTCTCGACGGCGAGTTCGTGGTCGGTGCCATTGACCCGCACCCGGATCTGCCTGATGTCCTTCACGCCGTTCCTCCCACGCCAGCCGGGTCGCCTGCCAGTGCCGCGCAGACCTCCGCGGGCAGCACGGGCACGTGGTCGAACGAGATCCCGGCCGGCCGGAGCGCGTCATTGATCGCGTTGAGCACCGCGGCGGGCGCGCCGATCATGCCGCCCTCGCCCATGCCCTTGGCGCCGGTCTCGCTGAACTGCGACGCGGTCTCCAGGTGCGTGACATGGACGGGGCACAGCTCTGCCGCGGTGGGCGCCAGGTAGTCCATCAGCGTGGTGCTGCCCGGCTGGCCGTCCTCGCCGTAGCGGACCCGCTCCAGCAGTGCGGCGCCCACGCCCTGCGCCACGCCGCCGGCGACCTGGCCGTCCACGATCATCGGGTTGATCACGACGCCGCAGTCCTCCACCACCAGGTAGCGGCGGAGCCGGATCTCACCGGTGCCCGGGTCGACCGTCACCATCGCCGCGTGGCACGCGTTGGAGAACGTGCCGGGCGGGTCGAAGCTGGCCCTGGCCTCGAGCCCGTAGCGGAGTTCCTCGGGCAGCCGGTGGGTCTGGAAGTGCACGATCCGGGCAAGCTCGGCGACCGGCAGCGTCGCGGTCGCGTCGCCGCGTACCCGCGCCGAGCCACCCGCCAGCTCGACGTCGTCCGCGCTGGCCTCGAGCAGGTGCGCGGCCACCTGCCGCAGCTGCCGGGCGACCACCGCGGCGGCGCGGTCGGCCGCTCCGCCGCCGATCACGATCGACCGGCTGCCCCAGGTGCCCCAGCCGTACGAGGCGAGGTCGGTGTCGCCCTGCCGCAGCCGGACCTGCGCCGGGTGGACGCCCAGCCGGTCGGCCACGATCTGGGCGAACGTGGTCTCGTGGCCCTGGCCGTGGCCGCAGGTCCCGGTCGTGACGATGACCTCGCCGGACGGGTCCATCCGTACCAGGGCGGTGTCGTAGCCCGGGGTCATCGCCATGCGGCGTTGCGACATCGTCGGCGTGCCGTAGGCGGTCCGCTCGGAAAAGCACGCGTAACCCACGCCGGCCATGAGGCCGCCGGATTCACCACGGGGCGTCACGTTCAAGAAACTCTTCTTGACCTCCTGCTCGGCGAGATCGAGCGACTCCCGGTAACTGCCTTCGTCGTAACGGATGCCGTTGACGCCGGTGTAGGGGAACTCGCCGGGGCTGATCATGTTGAGGCGCCGGACGTCGAGCGCGCCGATGCCCAGCTCGGCGGCCGCCTTCTCCATCAGCCGCTCCATGACCAGCACGAGCTGTGGCCGGGATACGCCCCGGTAGGGCGCTGTCGGCGCCTTGTTGGTCGCGATCGCGCGGCCTCGGGCCCGGTACGCGGCGACCTTGTAGATGCCCGGCAGCTCGGTGCACGCCATCAGCGGCTCGACCGCCGAGGTGAACGGGAACGCCGAGTACGCGCCGACGTCGCAGTCGACCTCGGCGGCGAGCCCGAGGATCCGGCCGTCGCGGCCAAACCCGGCGCGCACCCGGTAACGCTGCTCGTGGCCGTGGAACGAGGCGGTGAGGTTCTCCTGCCGGTCCTCGACCCAGGACACCGGGCGGCGCAGCCGCCGGGCGGCGTCGGCGACCGCGATCTCTTCCCTGCCGATCACGCACTTGAGCCCGAAGCCGCCGCCGACGTCCGGCGCGATCACCCGGACGCCGTGCTCCGGGATGCCGAGGGCCTGCGCCACACCGGACCGCACCTGATGCGGCACCTGGGTGGACACGTGGAGCACCAGTTGCTGGTCGCGGTCGTCCCACTCGGCCAGGCAGGCCCGGCCCTCGAGCGGAAGCGCCGCGACCCGGGCGCTGGTGAACACGGCGTCGATCACGACCGGCGCCGCGGCGAGGATGCCGGGCAGCGTGGGGTCGTCGAACATCGTGAGGTCGACCAGGCAGTTCCCGGTGAGGCCGTCGTGCACCTGGCGGGCTGCGCCGTCCTGCGCGGCCTCGATGCTGGGGACCGGTTCGAGCGGGTGCCAGTCGACGTCCACCAGCTCGGCGGCGTCCTGGGCGGCGTACGGGTCGCCGGCCAGCACCATCGCGACCGGCTCGCCCGCGAAGCGGACCTGGTCCCCGGCCAGCAGCGGCATCCGGGTGGGGATGAACTCGTCGCGTTCCAGCATCGCCAGCAGGTACGGATGGCCGAGGTCGGCGGCGGTGAACGCGGCGGCGACGCCCGGCAGCGCCAGGGCCTGCGACGTGTCGATCCCGGTCACCTCCGCCGCCGGGAACGGGCTGCGGGCGAACGCGGCGTGCAGCATGCCCGCCCTGGTGAGGTCGCCGGTGAACCGGCCACGGCCGAGCAGCATCCGGCGGTCTTCCTTGCGCGGCACGGACGCGCCCACCCAGCGGCCTGCCCGGGCGTTCAGGCGCGCCTCGCGGCTCTCGCCGCTCACTGCCGGGCCGCCTCGGCCAGCGCCCGGGAGACCAGCGTCGCGGCCAGCCGCCTG
>JASHQP010000292.1 GCA_030039095.1 Streptosporangiaceae bacterium | reverse complement strand
CCGGATCGCCCGCCTGCTGCAGGAGCGGTCCCGCGAGTTCGCGGTGCTGGAGAGCCTGGACAACGGCAAGCCGATCAAGGAATCCCGCGACGTCGACATCCCGCTGGCCGCGGCGCACTTCTTCTACCACGCGGGCTGGGCGGACAAGCTGGAGCACGCCGGGTTCGGGCCGTCGCCCCGGCCGATCGGCGTGGCCGGCCAGGTGATCCCGTGGAACTTCCCGCTGCTGATGGCCGCGTGGAAGCTGGCGCCCGCGCTCGCCGCCGGAAACACCTGCGTGCTCAAGCCCGCCGAGACCACCCCGCTGACCGCGCTGCTGCTCGCCGAGGTCTGTCAGCAGGCCGGACTCCCGCCAGGGGTCTTGAACGTGACGACCGGTGCTGGGTCAGCCGGAGCCGCGCTGGTCGCGCACCCGGGCGTCGACAAGATCGCGTTCACCGGCTCGACCGAGGTCGGCAAGCAAATCCAGCGCGCGGTGGCGGGCACGGGCAAGCGGCTGACCCTGGAGCTCGGCGGCAAGGCCGCGAACATCGTCTTCGACGACGCGCCGGTCGAGGGGGCGGTCGAGGGGATCGTGAACGGCGTCTACTTCAACCAGGGCCACGTCTGCTGCGCGGGCTCGAGGCTGCTGGTGCAGGAGTCGGTCGCCGACGCGGTGCTCGCCCGGCTCCGCGACCGGCTCGGCACGCTGCGGCTCGGCGACCCGCTGGACAAGAACACCGACATCGGTGCGATCAACTCGCGCGAGCAGCTCGACAAGATCCGCGAGCTGTCCGACGCGGGGGAGGCCGACGGAGCGGAGCGCTGGTCCCCGCCATGCCGGCTGCCCGACCGGGGCTACTGGTTCCCGCCGACGGTGTTCACCGGGGTCAGCCAGTCGCACCGGATTGCGCGGGAAGAGGTCTTCGGGCCGGTGCTCTCCGTGCTCACGTTCCGGACCCCCGACGAGGCGGTCGCCAAGGCCAACAACACCCCGTACGGGCTTTCCGCGGGAGTCTGGACCGAGAAGGGCAGCCGGATCCTGTGGATGGCGCAGCGGCTGCGGGCGGGGGTGGTCTGGGCCAACACGTACAACAGGTTCGACCCCACCAGCCCGTTCGGCGGGTACCGGGAGTCCGGCTTCGGGCGGGAGGGCGGCAGGCACGGCCTCGCCGCGTACCTGAATGCCTGAGCGGAAGACCCCAGCCCGGGGAAGGGCGAAAGCCGAGCCGAACGCGACGGCCGGCCGGAGGTCGGCCCGAGCGGATGGCACGCGGGGGGGTCTGGGGGGGTCGTCCCCCCGAGGGCAGCACCGCCTCGACGTCCGCAAGACCTACAAGCTGTTCATCGGCGGGGCGTTCCCTCGTTCGGAATCGGGCCGGTCCTACCCCGTCACCGGGGCCGACGGTGACGTGCTGGGTTATGCCGCGCAGGCGTCACGCAAGGACGCACGCGACGCCGTGGCCGCAGCCAGGGCGGCGCTGCGCGGCTGGTCGGGTGCGACGGCCTACAACCGTGGCCAGGTGCTCTATCGCGCGGCGGAGATGATGGAGGGCCGGTTCGCCCAGTTCGCGGACGTGAGCGTTCAAGGCGGTGATCGTGACGGGCTGGTGGCCGCCGCGATCGACCGCTGGGTCTGGTACGCGGGATGGCCGGACAAGGTCGCGCAGATCGCCGGCGCCGCGAACCCCGTGGCCGGGCCGTACTTCAACTTCAGCGTGCCGGAGCCGACCGGCGTGGTCGCGGTCGTCGCGCCGGCCGACTCCGGCCTGCTCGGGCTCGTCAGCGTCGTCGCGCCGGTGATCGCCACCGGCAACACGGCCGTCGTGATCGCCAGCGAGCAGCGGCCGCTGGCCGCGATCACGCTCGCCGAGGTGCTGGCCACGTCGGACCTGCCCGGCGGGGTGGTGAACGTGCTCACCGGCCGCACCGCCGAGCTCGCCCCGGTGCTGGCCGGGCACATGGACGTGAACGCGATCGACCTGACCGGCGTGCCGCCCGCCGGCCGGCCGGACCTGGAGCGGCTCGCCGCCGAGAACGTCAAGCGGGTCTTCGCCGCCGACGAGGACTGGCCGGCCACGCCGGGCACCAGGCGGCTGCTCGCGTTCCTGGAGACCAAGACCGTCTGGCATCCGATGGGGATCTAGGGCGTCATAGATCTTGGGCGGCGTCCGCCGTGGCCTGCTCTCCGCCGTGGCCAGGGGGCATTGGCGAATGACAAAAATCGCCGCGGCCCGGGCCGGGCGGCGCTGGGCCGTGTCCGGTAGATCATCGGAGGGTCGCTGGCCGGCCTGTGGCGTCGCCGGGGTAAATACGGTCGCACCAAAAAGGCCGTCTGCGTCAAGCCGGAACTCGCCTGCTGACCAGAATCAGTGAAACCGGCTCATTGAAAACCGGTGTATCAGTCATTTCGGGCATCCTGCCGCGGGGCCCGGCGGGGCGCAGTAGGGTCGCCGGCCCGTTGCTGCGGCTAGAGCGACAGCTACGGGCCGGCGACACTATGGCATGTCAAGATCTGCGAGACACGCCAACGCCCTGGGGCCGGCTGCCCTTGCTGTCCGGGAGTGGGTGAACGTCCCCGCCCTCTGCTCGCAGGACCGCGGCGAGCGCAGGATCAGCGGTGGCGAGCGGCTGGCCGGTGGCCAGCGCGGCCGAGGCAGCGACGCAGTCGGCCAGGCTGATTGCCGCGCGGTCGCGATGATAGCGGCGTGAGCGAATCCGGCCAGCCTCCATGCCGATTTCGTGCGTCACTGCCTGCACGGTCATCCCCGCGTGGCTCAGCAGGGCAAGATCGGCCTCCACCGCGTCGGGGTCGCAGCCGAAGACGCGGACCATCTGATCCACGACCTCGGCCGCGTTGACCGACGTGAGGATCGTCGGGCCGTGCATCAGTTCCGCCACCTCGCCGGCCGAGGGCTCACCACGCAGGTAGGCGATGACGGCGTAGGCGTCGAGAACGGTCACGGCGCTTTGGGGCTCCGGCGCTTCTCGCTCGCGGCCTCGTCGGCCCGGTTCGCCGATCGTGCCTCTTCGGAGGCTGGACCCGGCCCCGCGTGAGCGCCGCGGAGAGACCCGATCGGGTCATCGGGGACCGGCCGGATGATGGCATAGTCACCGCGGTCGATGACCAGGACGGTCGCGGTAGCCCACCGGTGGCGCACCGCAGCCGGGACCGAGACCTGCCCATTGCGGCTGACCCGGACGCGAGTAGCGCCGGCGTGGCTTGCTGCGCTCATGGGCTCATTGTATGCGAGGGTGCTGGCGTTGTATAAGCTGAGCACCGCCATCGGTGGAGGTATCGCGATGATCGACCGCTATGTGCTGAGCCTGGAAGAGATCGGCGAGATGGACGCCGGGCTCGCTGGCGGCAAGGGAGCGCACCTGGGGGAGCTTTCGCGGATCGGCGGCATCAGCGTGCCGGCCGGCTTTTGCGTGACCACGGACGCCTTCCGGCTGATCATGATGACGGCGCCGGGCATCGGCGATCAGCTCGACCGGCTGTCGCGCCTGGACCCCGGCCAGCGGGAGGCGATCGCCACGCTCAGCGCCCGGATCCGGCGGGCGATCGAGGGGACCGTCATCCCTGATGATCTGGTGGCTGCGATCACCGGGTCGGTCACCCGGCTCGGCGAGCAGGCCGCCTGCGCCGTCCGGTCCAGCGCGACGGCCGAGGACCTGCCGACGGCCTCGTTCGCGGGCCAGCAGGACACGTACCTGAACGTCGTGGGGCTGGCCGCCATCCTCGAGCACGTCAGGCGATGCTGGGCCTCGCTGTTCACCGAGCGGGCCGTGACCTACCGGATGCGGAACGGCTTCGACCACCGGAGGGTGTCCATGGCCGTGGTCGTGCAGCGGATGATCTTCCCGCACGCGGCCGGCATCCTGTTCACGGCAGACCCGGTCACCTCCAACCGGAGGGTCGTCTCCATCGAGGCCAGCTTCGGCCTCGGCGAGGCACTGGTGGCCGGCCTGGTGAACGCCGACGTCTACAAGGTGCGGGACGGCGACATTGCCGCCAGGGCGGTCGCCGCGAAAAAGCTCGCCATCCAGGCCCGGCCCGGGGGCGGGACACGGCACGTGCCGATCGAGCCAGAGATCCAGAAGCAGCCGGCTCTGACCGATGGGCAGGTCGTGCGGCTCGCTCAGCTGGGCCGGCGCATCGAGGCGCACTTCGGCCACCCTCAGGACATCGAATGGTGCCTGGCCGACGACGGGTTCCAGATTGTCCAGAGCAGGCCGATCACCATGCTGTTCCCCATCCCGGCGGCCAGTGATCAAGGGAATCACGTCTACGTCTCCGTGGGTCATCAGCAGATGATGACCGACCCCATGAAGCCCCTGGGGCTGTCCATGTGGCAGCTGACGACCCCGCGGCCCATGTCCGAGGCCGCCGGCCGGCTGTTCGTCGACGTCACCAGGACGCTGGGTTCGCCAGCCAGTCGCGCAGGCCTCCTGAACGCCCTGGAAACATCCGATCCGCTGATCGAGGACGCGCTGCGGACGATCCTCGACCGCGGCGACTTTGTCCCCGAGCTCCCGGACGAGGAGCCGGGCGAGCAGCCGGTGTACGGCAGGCCCGTCACGATCGAGACCGATCCGGCCATCGTCACCGGGCTGGTGGAGCGCAGCCAGGCCTCCATCGCCACGCTGAAGCGCGAGATCCGGGCGAGATCCGGGTCGGCGCTCCTCGACTTCATCCTCGCGGACGTCCAGGAGCTGAGGCGGATCCTGTTCGATCCGCAGAGCCTCCAGGTGATCATGGCGGGGATGCAGGCCACCCGGTCGCTCAACGCGCAGCTGGAGGCGTGGCTGGGGGAGAAGAACGCGGTCGACACGCTCACGCAGTCCGTCCCCGACAACGTCACGTCCCAGATGGGGCTGGCGCTCCTGGACGTCGCGGACGTGATCCGCCCGTATCCGGAGGTGGTCGCCTTCCTGCAGCACGTCGGCCATGAGAACTTCCTGGAGGAGCTGCCCGCGCTCGCGGGCGGGCGCGAAGCCCGCGACGCCATCGGGGCCTACCTCGACACGTATGGCATGCGCTGCGTCGGCGAGATCGACATCACGAAGCCACGCTGGAGCGAACGCCCCACCACGCTCGTGCCCCTGATTCTCGGCAACATCAAGAACTTCGGGCCGGGCGCGGGCCAGCGGCGCTTCGAGCAGGGCCGGCGCAGCGCCCGGAAGAAGGAGCAGGAACTGCTGTCGCGCTTGCGGGCGCTGCCGGACGGGGATCAGAAGGCCGAAGAGGCCAAACGGGCGATCGACCGCATCCAGACCTTCACCGGCTACCGGGAGTACCCGAAGTACGGCATGGTCAGCCGCTACTTCGTCTACAAGCTGGCCCTGCTCGGTGAGGCCGAACGCCTCGTGCACGCCGGCGTGCTGCGGGACGCCGCCGACATCTTCTACCTCAGGTTCGGCGAGCTCCACGACGTCGTGCGCACGAGCCGGGTGGACGACCAGCTGATCGGCCAGCGCCGCGACGCGTTCCGGTCGTATCGAGCGCTCACGCCGCCACGGGTGCTCACCTCGGATGGCGAGGCGGTCGAGGGGACGTACCGGCGCACCGACGTCCCGGCCGGGGCGCTGACCGGCCTGCCCGTCTCCGCCGGGACGGTCGAGGGGCGGGCCCGGGTGATCCTGGACATGGCCGAGGCCGAGTTCGAAACGGGCGACATCCTGGTCACCGCCTACACGGACCCCAGCTGGACGCCTGCGTTCGTCGCGATCGACGGCCTGGTGACGGAGGTGGGCGGGCTGATGACCCACGGCGCCGTGATCGCACGGGAGTACGGCCTGCCGGCCGTCGTGGGAGTGGAGCATGCGACCCGGCTGATCCGGGATGGGCAGCGGATCCGCGTGGATGGAACTGACGGGTACATCGAGATCCTGCGTGAGGCGTCCGCGGGCCCGGCGTGACCTCAGGCCGGCTCCTGCGTATCCAGCCAGGCCAGGATCGAGCGCATGCCGTCGTGCCAGTGGCCGGTGAGCAGCTCGGCGGCGCGGCCGGGCTCGCCGGAGATCATCACGGCGAGGACCTCCTCGTGCTGGCCGTCGGCATGACGGCGGTCCGGGACCGCGCGCATGTAGGCGAGCTCGTATCGCGACAGGCTGGTGCGCAGTTGTTCGGTCAGCTCCGTCAGATGCCGGTTTCCCGCGGTCGAGACGATCGTCGCGTGGAACGTCGTATCCAGCCGGCGCCGTCGCAGCGGGTCCTCACACCCGCTCAGCTCGTCCACGGTGGCGCGCAGCGTCTCGGCCGTGGCCGGCGGCAGCGAACCGATGGACCGGACGGCCAGTCCCTCGAGCGCGGCGAGGATGGGGTAGAGTTCCGCGGCCTCGCGGCGGATCAGCGGCCGGATCGTGAATCCTCGCGCGAGGGCGGACTGCAGGACGCCCTCGGCCTGCAAGCGCAGCAGCGCCTCGCGTACCGGGGTGCGCGACACCTGAAGCGACCGGCTCAGCCCGGCCTCCGTCACGGCCTCCCCGGGGAGGAACTCTCCCGACCGGATCAGGCTCACGACCCTGTCGTACACGGCCTCCCGTAGCGGCTCGGCCCTGGCGATGGGCCTCGCGCCGTGCGAAGGCGTCGTCATTGGTGATAAGGGCTGTCGTCGCGGTGCCGGCGCTCGAACTCCGAGCGCATGCACAGGGTGCTGACCGAGGTCATCCGGTCGACGGCGAGGATGCCGTCGAGATGGTCGATCTCGTGCTGGAGCAGTTCGCCGAGCTCACCCTCGGCGTGGATCGTGCTGCTGCCGCCGCCCGGCGACTGGTAGGTCACGTCCACCCAGGTGGCGCGGCGAACCCTGCAGAAGATCTCCACCGAGAAGCTCAGGCATGCGTCCCACGGCTCCCAGGTCTGCGCCGACCGGGCGGTGATCTCTGGGTTGATCAGGAGCTTGGGCCCATCGAAGTTGAGGTAGACGGCGCGGACGGGCACGCCGATCTGCGGCGCCGCGATGCCCCTGCCGTAGCTCGTGCGCCGGACCCAGTCGGCCAGGGTGTCGGCGAGGTCGGTGGCGAGCGCGTCGATCGGAGGGCCGGCGGCACCGGATAGCTCCCGGCATCGTGAGCGAAGAAGCGGGTCCCCGAGCTGAAGTACCGTCTGCACAGTCATGTGTTCATCGTATACAATGAACACATGATGTCAAACGATGAGGAGACAGAGCTGATGACCCGGGAGCTGCGAGTGGAGAACATCGACGAGGCTGCCCGCTGCGTCGATCCGGCATTCCTGAACACCCCGCAGGTCGTCGATGCCTCGATGACCCGCAGGATCGGCGGAGAGCTCATCCTCAAGCTGGAGACCTTCAACCCGGTGCGCTCCTTCAAGGGACGCGGCGCCGACTTCTTCATGCGGGGTGTCGGCCCGGGCGCGCAGGTGGTATGCGCCTCCGCGGGCAATTTTGGCCAGGCCATCGCGTATGCCGCCCGCGCACGCGGGATCCGGGCCACGGTGTTCTGCGCCGAGAGCGCGAACCCGGTGAAGGTCGCCCGCATTCGCGACCTCGGCGCCCAGGTACGCCTCGGCGGCGCCGACTTCGATGCGGCCAAGGACGCGGCCCGGGCGTATGCCGCCGGCGGGGAGGGCCGCCTGTTCGTCGAGGACGGGCACGAGCCGCGGATTTCGGAAGGCGCGGGCACGATCGCGGCCGAGCTCGCGCCGCTGCAGCCCGACGTGATCTTCGTGCCTGTCGGGAACGGCGCGCTGATCAGCGGGATCGGCTGCTGGATGAAGGCGCGCTCGCCCGGGACCCGCATCGTCGGCGTCTGCGCGGCCGGCGCACCCGCGATGGCAGAAAGCTGGCGGCGCGGCAGCCTGATCACATCCGCCGAGGTGACGACCATCGCCGACGGCGTGGCCGTCCGGGTGCCGATTCCGGCGGCGCTGGAGTGGATGAGCGAGCTCGTCGACGACATGATCCTCATCGACGACGCGCAGCTCCGGGAGGCGCTTCGGATGGCTCGCGACACCATCGGGCTGATACTCGAGCCTTCCGGTGCGCTCGGAATCGCCGCAGCGCTGCATTACCGGCAGCCGGGCACGAAGCCCGCGGCGATCGTGACCGGCAGCAACTTCTCCGCGGACCTGCTCACCGAGCTGACCACCGAGCTGACCACCGAACGGCCGCCGTGATCGCAGAACTACCAGGCTGGCGATCCTCTAGAAGAAATGAGCCGGTGAGGGCCATCCGTTGCGCGACCGGCCGCCGGGCGGCACTGCAGCCGTCTACGACTGGATGTTCGACGACGACGCGCTTGCTCACGTGCGCGCGCGCCGGAGCCGGAGCTGGAGCCAGAGCAGCAACCGCTCGTCGGGATTCGCGAGGCGGAAGTTGAAGATCTGCTCGGCGCGGGCTATCCGGTATCTGCAGGTATTGTGATGCACATTGAGATCGCGGGCAGCTGCGGAGATCTCGCCGTTGGCGCTCAGGTAGGCCAGCAGAGTTCGAGCGTAGTCAGTGCCGTGCTCATGGTCATAGGCCGCCATGGCAGAGCCGGTTCCCTGGGTCAGCCTCGGGTCGCCTGTCAGCTGCTGGCCGAGGGCGACGAGCGCAGCGGTTGCGCGTACTTCGTCGATCGTGGCCATGATCGGCTGGCCTGGATCAGTCGGCCGCTCGGCAAGCACACGCAGCACTAGGTCGGCGTCCTGCCGCGAGCTTGCTACGGAACGCAGCCCCTCGGCGATCGAGCCGAGTCCAGCTCGGACCGGCACGTGGAGGGTTGCCTGGGCCCGCTGGACGATATCGGTGACGAGCTTACGGTGTGACTGCCGGGGCAGGCTGGCGGGCAGCAGTGCGTACACCGTTCCCTCGACCAGCGCACAGCCGTATCCGCCGAGAGATGCTCCGCAGTACTGGTTGACCAGGTCGGCCAGTCTGGTTGTGGCCTGGGCCATCATCATGCCCTCGGGGTCGCCACTGGCGACGATGAAGGCCGCGACGGCAACGGCGACGTCCTGGCTCAGACCCAGCTGCGGTGCTACGACCGTGGCGCTGGCCGGGTCGGCGAGGATGCGGCGTAGCAGGTCGGCTTGCTGCTGCCGGGCTACGTCGGCGGCCGTACGGGCCGCCAGCAAGTGCAGCGCGGCAATGTCCGCCGCCTCCGACAGCGCCTGCTCGGCGTCCACCCCGAGTTCCCCGGTGGGGTCAACCACCCAGATGGAGCCGAGCATCTCACCGCCCGCGTGAACCCCCGCAGCCATCCTGGGCAATGCGTCGGGGCCCGTGGCAGGGAACCTGCAGACGCTCGCTGTTCTTGACAGCTCCCGATACTGGGGGTCGTTGGCTGGCGCGTACGGAACCTGGAGGCCGAGTATGCCCTGGCGCCGCTCCTCGTCGATGATGTGGCCGGGCAGGGTGGAATAGGCCAGGATCCGCTGTGCGGGGTCCTCGACGGTCGTCGCCCCGCCCACCACGGCCGCGATGGCGTTGGCGAGCGCGAAAAGGTCGCCAACGGGCGTCGTCCGGCCATCCCTTGCTGAGCGGGAAGTGGCGGTCAGTACCGAGGAGATGAGCGTGTCGAGATGGCGCCAGGACATGGCATCGTTGGCAGCCAGAAGCGCGATTCCCGCTTTCTCGGCGGTCGATGCCAGTCTGTCCAGCGGCTCGCCATAGCTCTTGACCACCAGGCATGAGTAACCCGCATCCCGGGCTTGCTGGGGCAGTCCCGTTGCTTCGGCGGCAGCCGGGCTGACACCGACGGCCAGCAGCATGGCGTGGTGGGCGGGAGGCACGAGGGCGCGTGGCTCATAAATGATCACGTCGGCCACGGGGATGTCGAGGCCGGCCGACGGGCTGAGCTCGCGCAGGGGCGACGGGCCCAGGGCATCGAGGATCTGCCTGAGGACGGGTACGGGCATCCGGGCCTCATGTGAACGTAGATGGGCGTTAGCGGATCTTACAACGATATATATCCGATTTTAGTTGATCTTCTGATGAGGCCCGGTACAGGAGGCCTCCAGACTGGGTTCATGAGCAGCTCCGCGGTTTTGCCACAGGTGGCTTCGGGTCCCGTGTCGCCCGAGGTTGTCAGGCAGGCGGCCGGCGACGTCGCCAGCGCAGCGGCGACCGCGGGAGTGCGTATCGAGCTTGCTGACGACATACCGCAACTGCAGGCGGTGGCACGGTTCTTTGCCGAGGTGTGGCTGACTCCGCAAAGCCAGCCGCCATTGCCATCGGACGTGTTGCGTACGATCGTGCACGCAGGCGGCACGGTTCACGTGGCACGTAGTGGCGATGATCTGGCGGGTGCCGCCGTGATGATCTTCTGCCCTCCCGCCTCCCGCGGGGTCTACTCAGTAATCGCGGCAGCCCGCAGATCCGATCGCGGCGTGGGCTTCGCGCTCAAGCAGGCTCAGCGAGCCTGTGCGCTCGAGCGCGGGACGACGTCGATGATGTGGACCTTCGATCCCCTGATCAGGCGTAATGCTCGGTTCAACCTGGTCAAGCTCGGCGCGGTCGCGCTGGATTACGCGGTCAACTTCTACGGCCCGCTGAACGATGGCATCGACGGCCAGGGCGATACCGACAGGCTGATCGCGACCTGGTCTCTGACCAGTCCGCGGGCCCTATCAGCCGCACAGGGCCGCCACGGCGACGTCGCCGGCCCCGACCTGGCCATGGTGCAGGCAGATCCCGCGCCCGCACCCGACGGAGGTCCGCTGACCGTGCGTGACCAGGATGGCCGGTGGTGCCGCGTGCCACCAGACATCCTGGCAGTACGGCGAGGCGATCAGCCGCTGGCGGATCGTTGGCGTTCGGCCGTCCGTGAGGCCCTGCTCCCCGCTCTCGCCGACGGCCTGGCTGCCACCGGCTTCAGCCGCGATGGCTGGTACCGGCTGACGCCACGCGCTGATGGTGAGAAACCCTCGTGAAGATCGAGCTGGCCGAGCTGATCCGGGTACGCCTGCCGCTCGTCCGCCCGTTCAGAACGTCCTACGGCGTGGACACCGCCCGGGACACCTTCTTGCTGCGCGTGGTGACCGACACCGCCGAGGGGTGGGCCGAGTATTCCGGCGATCCAGCACCGCTGTACAGCACCGAGTTCACGGCCAGTGCGGAACTCGCGCTGCAGGACCACCTCATGCCCGCGGTGACCGGGACCGACCAGGTGACAGCCGCCCGGGTTGGCCCGGCGGTGGCGGCCGTCAAGGGTCATCAGCTGGCCAAGGCAGTACTGGAGACGGCCATCCTGGATGCCGAACTGCGCGGGTATGGGATGTCGTTCGCGACCTACCTTGGCACGGTCAGGGACCGCGTCCCGGCTGGGGTGTCGGTCGGCATCACCGATACACTCCCCGAACTGCTGGATGCGGTGTCGGCGTACCTGGCCGACGGGTACGGCCGGATCAAGCTGAAGATCGAGCCTGGCTGGGACGTCGAGCCGGTCGCCGCCGTGCGGCGGGAGTTCGGGGACGAACTCGCGCTGCAGGTCGATGCGAACACCGCCTACTCCCTGGCCGACGCAGAGCACCTGCGCCGGCTGGACGACTTCGGGCTGGTCCTGATCGAGCAGCCGCTGGCCGATGACGATCTGCGTGGCCACGCCGAGCTGGCCAGGCGGCTGAGGACACCCATCTGCCTGGACGAGTCGATCAGGTCCGCTCGCGACGCGGCCACGGCGATCGCCATGGGCGCCTGCCGGATCGTCAACATCAAGCCCGCCCGAGTAGGCGGCTACCTGGAGGCCCGCCGGGTCCACGACGTCTGCGCGGCCCAGGGCGTGCCCGTCTGGTGCGGCGGCATGCTGGAGACCGGCGTCGGCCGCGCAGGCAACCTGGCCCTCGCCGCGCTGCCCGGCTTCACACTGCCCGGCGACGTGTCCGCGTCCCGCCGCTACTACGCCGAGGACATCACACCCCCATTCGAACTCGAGAACGGCCACCTGCGGGTCCCTGACGGGCCGGGCACCGGCGTGACGGTCCTTCCTGGTGCGCTCGATCGGCACACCGTCTCCAGGCGCGAGATCTACGCCGGGCGCCCGGCAGCGTTCGCGACGAGCGCCGGCCCGGCCCGCACCTCATCCTCCGAACCTGTCAGTAGGAAGTAGGTCAGATGAAAGCCAGCCAGCCGCCCGAGAGCAGACCCCTGATCGCCCACTCGCTGCCGCGCCGCCGCTTCCTGCAGGGGTCTGTGCTGGCCGGCGTGGCAGTCGGCGGCGCCGGATTGCTCGGCGCATGCTCTGCGCCAAGCGCCTCGGCAGGCAGCCCCGGCGGCAAGGCGCGGACTGGGGGGAACCTGGTCTTCGCCAGAACCGCGGATCCGGAGACCCTGGACCCGAGTCCAGCCGAAGACAACGAGGCAATCTGGACGATCCTTAATCTTTATGACTGCCTGTACACCGTGACTCCGAACGGGCATGGATCGATGCCCTGGCTCGCCACTGGATACGAGCTCTCCTCTGACTCCCTCACCTGGACTTTCCACCTCAGGCCCGGTGTCAAATTCTCCGACGGCAAACCAGTCACGGGTAACGACGTCCGGTTCAGCCTGGAACGGTCAGCCAAGGGAGTGAACGGATACGTACTGGCGTCGGTCGACGGCATCGACGTGCCGGACCAATCAACAGTACGGATTCACACCAGTCATCCATGGGGTCCGCTGGTGGGGGATGTTTCGATGTACTCGAATGCCATCCTGCCGGACAATCTCAACGGGATGAGTGAGGCTGAATTTTTTCAGCATCCAGTCGGGACCGGGCCGTTCAAGCTGCAAAGCTGGGCAAAGGGCCAGTCCATGAAGCTCGTGCGGAATCCCCACTACTGGCGGCACGGAAAACCGTTGCTGGACAGCGTGGAATTTACTGTCGTGCCCGACGATAACACGAGGCTGCTGCAACTAAGGGGAGGGCAGGCGAACATCATCGAGTTCCCGCCGTTCTCGTCGATTTCCAGCCTGGAGCAGACATCGGGGATCAAGGTGGACCTCTTCACGTCGACCTGGGTCAGCTACATCGCGATGAACGAGAAGAGGCCAGAGTTCGCCGACGTCCACGTCCGCCGCGCGATCTCCTACGCGATCGACCGCGACTCTATAATCCGTGCCGTCCTCTTCGGCCACGGGCAGCCGGCCGCTTCTTTCTTCTCTCCCGGCTGGGCCTTCTACAACCCTAAGACACCGAGGTTGTGGTACAGCCTGGCCTCGGCCAAGGCGGAGATGGCCAAATCGGCTTATCCGCACGGGTTCTCGGCGACCTACGCCGTCGACGCCGGGGACACAAACAACAGCGCTATTGCGCAGATCGTGCAGGCTAACCTGAAGGCGATCGGTATCAATCTGTCGATCCAGTCCTACGACATCAGCACGATCACGGAAATGCAGCAGAAGGGCCAGTACGACCTCTACCCAAGTTATTACACGCTCGACATAGGTGACCCCGACGAGAACGTGCCCTGGGCAATCGATCCCGTCTATGGAGGTACCAACTCGCTTTACACGTGGTACAACAACCCAGATCTGCTGAAGCTGACGTACGATTCGGAGCACACGATTGAGTCACAGAAGCGCGCGCTTATCTATGCCAACATGCAGGACATAGTTGCCAACGATGCCCCGTTCGTCGAACTCTATTACCAGCCGTACGCCTACGCGCAGAGTACATCGGTCGGGGGATTTACCGTCCCCCCGACGGGCAGCTACCACCTCGAGGATATGTGGCTTTCGTCATAACATGACGAACCCGGCAGTCTAGGCTCGTCCCGGCGCCGCAGCAGGTGAGGAGGCAATATTGCGGACCGTCTACATCACGCGCCGTCTCCTCAGTGCCATCCCGACCGCCATCGGCATTACGCTGGTCACCTTCCTGCTGCTGCACCTGATCCCCGGTAACCCGGCGATCACGCTGCTCGGCTTGCGTGCTTCGCCGCATAATGTTGCGATACTCCAGCACCAGCTAGGGCTCGACAAGCCGCTCTACGAACAGTACTGGCTGTTCCTCAGCCGCGTTGTGCGAGGTAATTTCGGAAACTCCCTCTATTACAATTCTTCGGCTACCGGAATCATCGTCGGCGATTCCGTCGTCACCATAATGCTGGTCCTCTATGCGGCGGTGCTGGCGGTGATCATCGCGATTCCGCTAGCTGTGCTGGCTGCCACGCACAGGGATGGGCTGACGGACCAGGCCGTCCGTGCGGTTCCGCTCGTAGGCCTTGGCATGCCATCGGCGTGGCTGGGCATCATGCTGATCCTGCTGCTCGGGCTCAAGGCGCATGCCTTCCCGGTCGGCGGCTACGGCTCAGGATTCACAGGCCACCTGTACTCCCTTTTCCTGCCCGGCCTGTGCCTGGCGCTTGGTATCGCGCCCGTTCTCGTGCGCAGCCTGCGCTCGAGCCTGATCGACGCGCTCGAGGCCGACTATGTGACAACCGCCCGATCGAAAGGCATCCCGGAGCGGCGCGTGCTTGCCCGGCACGCAATACGCAACGCAGTCATCTCGAGCGTCTCGATTCTAGGGCTCCAGATCGCCTGGCTCATCAGCGGTACTGTCGTGATCGAGACCGTCTTCGGCCTGCCCGGAGTGGGCGCGCTGATGGTGGACTCGATCTACCGCCGGGATTTCCCTGTCGTGCAGGGTATTACGTTCATCCTGGCAATCTGCGTCATCGTCATCAATCTGGCCACCGATGTCTTCCGGTCGCTTCTCGACCCGCGAGTGAGTTTCGACTAGCCATGGCCGATGTCAAGCTAGCCACGATGCCACCGGCCCGGGCCGGGGTGGCCGCGCGCCGACGCCGCCGTGTCCCAGCATCGCTCATCGCCGGGGCCGCCATCATCGGCATTCTTGTCATCCTGGCCGTGGGCGCACCGCTGTTCACCAAGTACAATCCCGTGACGCAGAACCCCAACGAAGGCCTCCTGGGCCCGTCCGCGCAGCACTTTCTCGGCACCGATCAACTGGGCAGGGATGTCTGGTCCAGGTTGCTGTACGGTGCGCGGATCGATCTGGAGGTCGGCGTTCTCGCCGTTTTGTTCCCGTTTCTTCTGGGCACGACCATCGGCTGCATCGCAGGATATTTCGGTGGCTGGGCCGACGCGATCGTTATGCGTGCCGTCGATATCGTCCTGGCGTTCCCGTTCTTCGTACTGCTGATTGCGCTCGTTTTCGTTCTCGGACCGGGCACCAAGAGCATCTACATCGCCATGACCGTCACCGACTGGGTGTCCTACACCTGGATAATCCGAGGTGAGATAATAATCGCGAAAAGGCAGGAATATATCCTGGCCGCGCGTGCTCTCGGCTATCGGCACAGCCGCATAATGATCAGGCACCTCATTCCTAATGTCATAACACAGGCGATCGTATACTCGATGTCTGACATTATTTTCACGATTCTGACCATCGTGACCCTCGGCTACCTCGGGCTTGGCGTCCAGCCGCCGACACCGGAATGGGGGTCGATGATCTCTGATGGCCAAGCCTTCATCACCACCAGCTGGCAGCTGGCGACGATTCCCGGCATCGCCGTCGTCATTACCGGCATCGGGCTCTCGCTGCTGGGCGACGGACTCGCCGACATGCTCCGGCCGGAGTGATGACGATGACGACCCCGCTGCTCGCGGTTCAGGACCTGCACGTGGAGATCGCAACGCCGCGCGGCACCATCGTGGCGGTAGACGGCGTCTCGTTCGACGTTCAGGAAGGCGAGGCCGTCGGGCTGGTTGGCGAGTCCGGGTGCGGCAAGAGCATGACCCTTCGCGCCATCCTCGGCCTGCTGCCCAGGGGAGGACGAGTCACCGGCGGACGGGTACTGTTTCGCGGCACCGATCTGCGCGAGCTTGACGCGCGCAGGCTCCGGGACGTCCGTGGGCGGTCCATCAGCATGGTCTTCCAGGAGCCCATGACCGCCCTCAACCCGGTGATGCCGGTTGGCGAGCAGATCGCCGAGGGCCCTGTCGCTCACCTCGGGGTTTCGCGGCGGTCCGGGCGCTCGGAAGCGCTCGAACTCATGCGACGGGTCGGCATCCCGGACGCAGCCCGGCGGTTCCACTCCTACCCGCACGAGCTCTCCGGTGGGCTCCGCCAGCGGGTAATGATAGCCATTGCCCTGTCATCAGGGCCTGAGCTCATCCTGTGCGATGAGCCCACCACCGCACTGGACGTCACAATCCAGGATCAGATACTGAAGCTCCTCCTGGAGCTGCGGGCTTCCTCTGGAGTCGGCCTGATCTTCGTGACTCACGACCTGGCGGTGGTGTCCCAGATCTGCACCAGGGTGTCGGTCATGTACGCGGCACAGGTGGTCGAGAACGGGACCGTCGCGACGGTGTTCACCCAGCCGCGGCATCCGTACACCCTCGGGCTGCTGCGCGCGGTGCCGGATTTCGACAACGTGAAGGGCGCGCTGGCGTCGATCCCAGGCATCCCGCCCGACCTGGCCTCCCCGCCCGACGGCTGCCGCTTTCGTGCCCGCTGCGACCTGGCCCGTGACGACTGCGCCACTGGCGCCTTCCCGCTGATCGAAATCGACGGCGGCCGGGCCACGTCGTGCATCCACTGGACAAACGTGCGCGAAGCCGTGGCCGACAGTCCCGTCATCGCAGACACCGATGAGCTCCGGATGAGCTCGGAGAGATGACGCGCACGCACATGACTGCACCCATGATCGAGGTCCGCGGACTGCAGATGCATTTCCCGCTCAAGCGAGCCAGGCTTGGCCGGGCGGGCACCGGCAAGGCTGCCGCCGTCCGGGCGGTCGATGGCGTCGACCTCTTGATCGAGCGTGGTGAGTCCGTAGGGCTCGTCGGCGAGTCTGGCTGCGGAAAGTCGACGCTCGGCCGGTGCATCACCGGGTTGCTGAGGCCAACTGCAGGAGAGGTGAGACTGGCCGGCAAGCCGGCGCAGGCAGGCTCGAGCCGCTCGGCGGCCGCCGCACGGACCGCCCAGGTGATCTTCCAGGATCCCTATTCCTCGCTCAACCCGAGAATGACCGTGCAGCAGGCAGTGACAGAGGTTCTCCGGGTGCATCACAGCCTCCCGTCGAAGAAGGTGGACCAGCGGTTCCGCGAGCTCCTTGACCTTGTTCGCCTTGACCAGCAGCTAGCAGATGCCTTCCCCAGGCAGCTATCCGGTGGCCAGCGGCAGCGGGTCAGCATAGCCAGGGCACTGGCCGTGGAGCCCGAGGTGCTCATCGCCGACGAGCCGGTGTCGGCGCTCGACGTGTCGGTCCAGGCCACCGTGGTGAACCTGCTGGCCGACCTGCGCCGGGACCTGGGCCTCACGCTCATGCTGATCACCCACAACATGGCGATCGTCCGGCACATGTGCGAACGGACGATGGTCATGTACCTCGGCAGGATCGTCGAGACCGGGCCGACCGAGCAGATCTTCGCCGATCCACGACACCCTTACACGAAGGCGCTCATCCAGGCGGTCCCCCGCCTTGCGCCAGGCCGGGTAAGCGCGGCGCCGGCGCTGACCGGTGATCCACCGAGCCCCATCCTGCTGCCAGCCGGCTGCAGGTTCCGTGCTCGCTGCCCCATCGGACAGCAGATCTGCGAGCACGAGGATCCTGCGCTGCTGCCTGACCCGGCCGACGTCAACCACCAGGCCGCCTGCCACTTTGCCTGGGCAGCGGGCCACGAAAACGCTGCTGTGCTGCAACCGCCCTCTCGGAAAGGCTGATTCGCATGCGAGTCCTCATCTCGGCAGACATGGAAGGCGCGACCGGTGTCACCGGCTCGGCCGACGTCGAGCCCGGCCAGCCGGCTTACGAGCGTTTCCGCAAGCTGCTCACGGCTGATGTGAACGCCGCGATTGAGGGTGCGTTCGATGCCGGGGCGACCAGCGTGGTGGTGAACGAGGCCCATGACGGCATGCGCAACATCCTCCTGGAGGACCTGGACGAGCGAGCCGAGATGATCAGCGGACTGTACAAACCGCTGGTGATGATGGAGGGGGTCCAGGCTTGCGACCTGGTCTTCTTCGTCGGCTATCACGCCAGGGCCGGGGAGGCCGGGGTGCTCGCACACACGCTCTGTGGTGCATTCACTTCCGTCGAGCTCAACGGGGAGCCCGCCTCAGAGGCGAGACTGGGCGCCACGATGGCCGGTGTGTACGGCGTCCCCGTAGGCCTCGTCTCCGGCGACGACGTCATCTGCGCCGAGGTGGAGAAGCAGTTTCCGTCGGTCAAGACGGCGGTTGTGAAGTACGCGATCGACACGTTCAGCGCACGCTGCCTTGGGCCCAAAGCGGCCGGCCGGCGGATCCGGGCTGCCGCCAGACAGGCCGTGGAAGAGTTTGACAAGCTCGAGCCGTACCGGGTCGAGCCACCGTTCACCATCCGCCTGACACTGCGCAACGCGGCACAGGCAGGGACGGCAGCCACACTTCCCGGCGTCAGCCGCGAGGGACCGGTTACGGTCAGCTTTACCAGCGACACTTTCCTCGACGTCTCCGCGCTGACGGAGGTGATCGGCACGATCGCTGGCACAGTGCGCTGACGCCGCAGAGTGCGCTGACGGATGGCGGTGCGCGGCTCACGGCCGCGGGTCAGATCGCGCCGAACAGGCGGTCGCCGGCGTCGCCGAGGCCGGGGACGATGTAGCCGCGGTCGTTGAGCCGCTCGTCCATCCCCGCGGTGACGACGCGGACCGGGACAGGGTCATCGTTCGGGTACGCCGCCTCCAGCCTCGCCACCCCCTCCGGGGCGGAGAGCAGGCAGATGGCCGTGACCGCGGCGGCGCCGCGCGACACGAGCATGCCGACCACGGTCTCCAGCGTGCCGCCGGTGGCCAGCATCGGGTCGAGCACGAAGGCGTCCCGCCCGGTGAGGTCCTCCGGCAGCCGGGCCGCATAGGTCGAGGCGACGAGCGTCTCCTCGTCCCTGGCCAGCCCGACGAACCCGACGTCGGCGCTGGGCAGCAGCCGGGTCATGCCGTCGAGCATCCCGATGCCCGCCCGCAGCACCGGGACCACGAGCGGGTTGGGGGAGGCCAGCTTCACGCCGGTGGCCGCCGCGACCGGGGTGGTCACCGAGACCGGCTCGGTCCGCACGTAGCGCGTCGCCTCGTACGCGAGCAGGGTCACGAGCTCGTCGGTGAGCCCGCGGAAGGTGGGGGTGTCGGTGCTCTGGTCCCGCAGCACCGTCAGTTTGTGCGCCACGAGCGGGTGATCGGCTACCAGCGTCTGCATGCCCGTAGTGTGGCGGGCCTGGCGCTACGGCGCCACCTGAACCTTGATCCCCTTCCCGGCCCGGACGTTGTCCAGCGCCTCGGGAAACTGGTCCAGGGTGAACGGGGAGATCGGGCTGCCCGGGGGCACTCTGGACGCGGGCCCTTCGGCCGAGCTGTGCGCGGCCTTCGGGCTCGAGCAGGCGTTCGTGTTCAACGTCCCCGGCAACGACGAGACCGCGCTGCGCCGCCGCCTGGGCGAGGCCGCCGGCCAGGCGCTGATGGATCTGATCACCCCCGCCGACGTCGTCGGCATGTCCTGGTCGCGCACGCTGAGCGGGCTGGCCGCGGCGCTGACCAGGCTGCCACCCTGCCCGATCGTCCAGCTCACCGGCGCCGTGCCCCCCGGCCGTGGTCGCGCTCGGAGCCTGGGCGCCCGGCCACTCCACGATCTACGACGCGATCACGCCTGGGGAGCGCGAGGCTCTGGCGGAACTAGGCGTGCGCGCCGAACTGGCCGGGGTGTTCCTCGGGGAGGACGGCAGGCCCGTCGCCACTCCGCTGGACAGCCGCATGATCGTCACTCCGGCCGCGGCGCTCGGGCGGATCCCGTTCGTCCTTTGTGTGGCCTGCGGCGTTGCCAAGACCCCGGCGGTCCTCGCCGCAATCCGAGGAGAAATGTTCCATGGCCTTATCACTCATGCGAGCCTGGCCCGCGCCCTGCTCAGCCTGGCTGACCGAGCTGACGGGGATCGTCCCGCTCGCTAGCCGCGCCGGGCACCAGGGCTTCGCCGACCACTGGAACAGGGTCGCGGAGCCGGTCGCCCGGGCGCGTCGCTGGTCGCTGCGGCACCGGCGCGACCTGCTCGCCGCCGCCCGCTGAGATGATGTCCTGGTGCTGATCCTCGAGGACGCGGACGTCCGGCGGCTGCTGGACCCGGAAATGGCGATCGCGGCGGTGCGCGAGAGCCTGATCGCGCATCACGCCGGCGGACTCATCGCGCCGCCGAGGCTGGGCGCCGCTCTCGGTGACGGGGACCTGATGTTCACGGTCGGCCGTCTTGCCGGCACGGGCTATGGATTCCGGGTGTACGGGACCATGCCGTCAGACCACGACGACCAGATAACTGTCGTCTACGACGACGCCACCGGGAGAATCGACGGCGCGATCACCGGGGATTTCCTTGGTGCCGCGCGAACCGGCGCGATCGGCGCGGTCGCCGTCGACGTGATGGCCGGCCCGGGCGCGGGCACGCTCGGGCTGATCGGCACCGGCCGGCAGGCCTGGACCCAGCTGTGGGCGATCCGGGCCGCCCGCTCGCTGCGCGAGGTCCGTGTCTACGGCCGTGACCCGGCACGCCGGGAAGCGTTCGCCCGCCGGGCGCGCTCCGAGCTCGGCCTGCCGGCCGCCACCGTTCCCGATCCCCGGGCCGCGGTCGCCGGTGCCGACATCGTGCTCCTCGCGACGTCGAGCACGACTCCGGTGATCGAGGCCGGCTGGGTGGCCGCCGGGGCCCACGTGACCACGCTCGGCCCGAAGCAGACCGGAGCGCACGAATGCCCGGCCGACCTGGCCGAGCGCGCCGGCCTGATCCTCACCGACTCCCCGGCCCAGATCGATGCCTACCCCAGGCCCTTCTTCCTGTCCGGGCCAGCACGCGACCGCATGGGCGCGCTCGGCGCCGCGGCCGCCGGGGCGACCCCGGCCAGGCAGAACGTGGACGAGATCACGCTGTTCTGCTCCGTGGGCCTCGCCGGGACCGAGATCGCGGTCGCCGTAGCGCTGCTGCGGTCGGCCCGCCGATAGGCGCGGCTGCGTAACGAATGCGAGCTGGATCCGCCCACGCGAGATGACCCGATGCCGGCGGCGGGCATCGCGCCTACCTCGTGCTACTGCTGTCACAGTGGGGCGCATTCTTGGCCGTCGACCGCGCGGCCGACGACTCTTTGGCGCTGATCAGCCCAGGCGAGCAGATGAAGTGGTTGTGGCGCATCGTAAGCCCGCTGCCATGCCGAATACGCGCGTTCGACAGGCGCATGGTCATGCGGTCATTCGCATGGGTACTCGCATCCTGCGGTGCTGGCCGATAACCATGACGTTCCGCCGCTCAGCATCGCCGTTGGCAGTTAATGCGCACGGAACGCCGATTAAGAATGCCTATCAAAGTAGTAGGTAAATGTCAGCCTGGCCGTGCAGAACATCTCCCGATACAGGCCGACCAGGCGGTTCGGGGTGCCGAGGATAAGGCGCGAGTCGCGACGCTTGAGCGCCATGCTTCGAAAGTCTTTATGCGCCGACGTCCCGGTCCGGCTGGCCGCGGGGGAGGGGTCAGCTCTGCGGCGTCTGGCTGCTGCGCTGCCTGGCCGGGCTGACTTCGATCTCGGCGGCGGTGAGGTCGTGGTGGCCGCGCTCGCATTCCAGGGTCACCCGCATCGGTGCCCCGCAGTCGCGGTGCTGGAGCTGTGCGACGGCGGGTCCCCTCCAGCGTGAGCTCCAGAGGGACATCGCGGCGATGACGGGGTAGAACTCTCTCCCCGACTCGGTCAGGTGGTACTCGTAGCGAGTGCGCTGCCCGGGTTCCTGGTAGGGGCGGCGTTCGAGCAGGCCCTCGGCCACGAGGGACCGGAGCCGGGCCGCCGCGATCTGCTCGCTGACGCCCGCGCGGGCGGCGAAATCGTCGAACCGGGTCGTGCCGTAGAACGCCTCGCGCATGACGAGGAACGCTGATCGGTGCGAGACGGCGTCCAGCGAGCGGGATATCGGGCACCACTCGGCGCGCAGCGCAGCGGCCTCGGGCATCGGCGTCGCGTACTTGGTCATGGTGACACGATACCTGGCTTGACCAATTGGTAGCCAGCTCGTAGGGTCCTGGCTATGAATCTGTCAAGCCAGCTGATTCCTGGCTCTGCCCCGAACCCGGCCGGCCCGCCGGAACTTTTCCCGCGCCGGTGGCTCTCCATGGCGGTGCTGCTGATCGGCCTGTTCATGTCGCTGCTGGAC
>JASHQP010000291.1 GCA_030039095.1 Streptosporangiaceae bacterium | reverse complement strand
CCCGCGGCGACGCCGGCGCCGCCGAGCAGGGCCGCGGCCCACATGGCGACGCTCACCTGCGGAAGCAGCGCCTTGTGCAGCGACAGCGCCCAGGGGAACCCCCCGGTGGGCAGCACGACGTAGGGATGCTCCCAGCTGTTGCGGACGAGCGAGGCCGCGATCATGAGCAGCAGGGCGATGACGATCGCCGCCGCCGCTGACCAGGACAGGAGCCTCGCGAAGCGATCCGGGGCGGCGCCCGAAGGCGAGGGCCGCGGGGGAGGCGTGGCCAGCTTGTCGCCAACATCCCGGCTGCCCGTCGTCCCGCTCATCGTGATCTTTGTGCTCGCCTTCAGGTCATTTCCCCGCTGAGCCCCCCCGAACGTTAGCCGATGATCGCGGCAGCGCGGCCGGGAACGACGACAGGGCCCGCAGGATCATCCCCACGACGGTGTCCAGGGGTATCGCGGTGGAGTCGATCAGCAGGTGGTAGTGACGCGGGTCCGCGGGGTCCGCACGGTACAGCCGGCGGACGTAGGCGGTGCGGGCCCGGTCGGCCGCGCTCAGGTGACGGCGCGCCTCGTCCTGGCCGACGCCCTCGATCGCGGCACCCTGAGCGGCGCGCAGGTGTGGCGGCCCGTCGAGCCGCACGTGGAACCCGCGGTCCTTGCCGAGCACCACCGCCGCGCCCCGGCCCAGGATCACCCCGGCACCGGCGGCCGCCATGCGGCGGATGTCCTCCTCGCAGTGGCTGCGCAGGCTCTCGTCGACGTGGCGCGCTGGCGGCGGGGACTGCGTGGGCCCGGCGGGCATCGCCTGGGTGAACGAGGCGAGCAGCCGGTGCACCGGCGTCAGGTCCGCCTCCTGCGGCACCATCCGCTCGAAGCACGGCTCACCCGTGCCGATGCCGCCGATGCCGCCGGTGCTGGTCGTCACGCGCTGCAGGAACGGGACGCCAAGCTGCTCCGCCAGCGCCGGTGCGACCACGCTTCCGCCCGCGCCGTACGAGGCCGACACGGTGACCAGCCGGACCTGATCGGACGTCACGGCCGCTCCTCTCCTTCCGCCTGCGCCGCTCACGCCGGGACCGGGGCGGCGGCGTCGCTGGGCTCGGTGACCACGTGGCTGAGCGTGCCCGGCCGCAGCACCAGCGCGCACACGACGGCGGCGCCCGCGAAGATCGCGGCGGAGACCCAGAACGCGACGACATAGCTGTGCACGGCCGCGCCGGCGGTGGCCAGCGGACCGTGCCCGTGCACCACCAGGTAACTGGCCAGCGCGCTGGCGGCGATCGTGTTCAGCAGCGCCGTGCCGATCGAGCCGCCGACCTGCTGGCAGGTGTTCACCATCGCCGATGCCACGCCGGCGTCGGCCGGGGCCGCGCCGTAGGTGGCGGTGTTCATCGCACACCCGAACACCAGGCCGAGCCCGACGCCGACGACCAGCAGCGCGGGCAGGATCGAGGCTCCGTAGCCGGCGGCCAGGCCGAGATGGGTGGCGAGGAGC
Organism: Streptosporangiaceae bacterium; assembly: GCA_030039095.1. The sequence goes on along the minus strand of JASHQP010000291.1, from coordinate 7,493 downwards.
ACCAGCCCGCCCGCCGCGATCACCATCCCGGCGGGAACGAGGATGCGGGGGCCGATCCGGGGCATGAGCAGCCCGCTCGAGGTCGTCGACGATGCAATCAGCGCGGCGATCATCGGCAGGAACGCCAGGCCGGTCTTCACCGGCGAGTAACCGAGGATGAGCTGCAGGTAATAGGTGAGGAACAGGAAGATCCCGAACATGCCGGTGGCGGACAGCCCGATCGCCAGGTAGGCGCCGCCGCGGAACCGGTCCGCCACGATCCGCAGCGGCAGCAGCGGATGCGCCACGCGCCGCTCGACGAGCACGAACACGATCAGCAGCGCGATGCCGGCCACCAGCAGGCCTATGGTCAGCGGGGCTCCCCACCCGCTGGTCTCGGCCTCGGACAGGCCGTAGACGACGCAGACCAGGCCGGCCACGACCAGCACGATGCCGGGTGGGTCGAGCCGGACGCCGGCGTCGCGGGGCTGGTTGCGCAGCAGCCGGACCGCGGCCGTGACCGCGACCAGAGAGAAGACGACGTTGACGTACAGGCACCACCGCCAGGACAGGTACTCGGTCAGCACGCCGCCCAGCAGCAGCCCGACGGCGCCGCCGGCGCCGGCGATCGCGCCGTAGATGCCGAAGGCCTTGCCGCGCTCGGCCGGGTTGGTGAACGTCACGGTGAGCGTGGACAGCGCGGCCGGGGCCAGCATCGCACCGAACGCCCCCTGGATCGCGCGGCCGGCCAGCAGCATGCCGAAGCCGACGGCCGCGCCTCCCAGCGCCGAGGCGGCGGCGAAGCCGGTCATGCCGATGATCAGCATGCGTTTACGGCCGACCAGGTCGGCGAGCCGGCCGCCGAGCAGCAGCAGCCCGCCGAAGGCCAGCGAGTAGGCGGTCACCACCCACTGCCGGTCCGCGTTGGAGAACGCCAGGTCGTGCTGGGCAGTGGGCAGCGCGATGTTCACCACCGTGGCGTCGAGCACCACCATCAGCTGGCCCAGGCAGACCACGCCGAGGATCAGCCAGCGACGGCCGTACGCCTCGCCGGCGCCTCCGTCTGGCCCCGCCATCCCTGGCGCGGCAGCGCTGCGGTCAGCGACCTGCGGAGCTACGGGACGGTCCGCGTCCTGGGCCATGCGGTACCTCCTGGCCAAAGCGTACCCAGGGGACGCCCGACCCGCACGAACCCCGGATCGGCTTGACCGCGGTACCCATACTGGTTATCGTTTTCATTTGTAATAAGCCGGGGAGTCCGGGCAAGCGCAATCAGGGAGGGCCTGACCATGCTGTCTCGCCGCAGGGCCGTGCTCGCTGCGCTGGCTGTCACCGCTGGTGTGCTCGCCACGGCGTGCTCGTCGACGTCGGCGGCCACGGGCTCGGGCAGCCAGGTGGTCGCCGTCGGTGCCGAGAACGAGTACGCCAACGTGATCGGCCAGATCGGCGGCAAGTACGTGCGGGTCAGCGCGATCGAGAGCAACCCCAACACCGACCCGCACACGTTCGAGGCCAGCCCGAGCGTGGCCAACGCGGTCTCCACGGCCAAGCTCGTGGTGCAGAACGGCATAGGCTACGACACCTACATGAACAAGATCGAGGCCGCGGCGCCGAGCAAGACCCGGAAGGTCATCGTGGTGCAGAACCTGCTCGGCCTGCCGGACAGCACGCCGAACCCGCACCTGTGGTACTCGCCGCGCACGATGCCCGCCGTCGCGAAGGCCGTTGCCGCCGACCTCTCCACGATGCAGCCGGCGCACGCCAAGTACTTCGCCGCCAAGCTGCGCACGTTCGACGCGTCGCTGCAGCCGTGGTATCAGGCGATCGCGAAGTTCAAGGCCGCCTACCCGGGGACGCCGGTCGCGGTCACCGAGCCGGTCGGCGACTACATGCTGCAGGCGATCGGGGCGAAGATCCTCACGCCGTTCACCCTGCAGGCCGACATCATGAACGGCGTCGATCCCTCGCCACAGGACGTGTCGCTCGAGGACAGTCTCTTCTCCAGCCACAGGGTGAAGGTCTTCGTGTACAACCAGCAGGTGACCGACTCCCTCACCGCCTCGTTCCTCAGCCAGGCCAAGAAGTACGGCATCCCGGTGGTCGGCGTGTACGAGACCATGCCGGTGCCCGGCTACGGCTACCAGTCGTGGATGCTCGCCGAGGTGCGCGCGCTGACCAGGGCCGTAACCGGCAAGACCTCGACGCAGAAACTATGACGATGACACGCCAGCCAGCTGATCAGAAGAGCACGGCCATTCCGGACGCGCTCGTCGTCGACGGCGTCAGCGTGCGGCTCGGCGGGCGCGAGGTCCTGGAGGACGTTCGGTTCTCGATCAATCCGGGCGAGTTCGTCGGCCTCATCGGCTCCAACGGAGCGGGCAAGACCACGCTGCTGCGGGTGATCCTGGGCCTGCTGCCCGCCAGCTCCGGGAAGGTTACCGTGAGCGCGGCCGGGGTCGGCTACGTGCCGCAGAAGATCCAGCTCGATCCCGACATGCCGCTGCGGGCCAGGGACCTGGTCGGGCTTGGCCTGGACGGCCAGCGTTACGGCATCCCGTTCCCGTCGCGGGCGCGCAGGAAGCTGGTGGACGAGATGTTGCGGGCGGTCGACGCCGAGCACATCGGCAACTCCCGGGTCGGCAACCTGTCCGGCGGGGAACAGCAGCGCATCCTGATCGCGCACGCGCTGATCAGCCGTCCGGGTCTGCTGCTTCTCGACGAGCCGCTGGCCAACCTCGACATCGCCAGCGAGCAGGAGGTGGTCGCGCTGCTCGGCCGCATCGCCAGGGAGCAGCGGATCGCGGTGCTGATCTCGGCTCACGAGATGAACCCGCTGCTTCCGGTCATGGACCGGATCGTCTACATGGCGCATGGCCGGGCGGCCAGCGGGCCGACCGACGAGGTCGTCACCGGCGAGCGGCTCAGCGAGCTGTACGGGCACCACGTCGACGTCATCCACGTGCACGGCCGGGTCCTGGTGGTGGCCGGGCGCGGCGAAGGACTCGACATCCCGATCGAGCACTCGGGCGCGCACGCCGCCGACGGTGCGTGACCGCGGTGGGCCACGTATTCCGGGCGATCATCGAGCCTGGCTTCTTCACCAGCGCGCCGGTCCACGTGGCGCTGCTGGCCGGGGGCGTGGTGGCGCTCGTGTCCGGCATCGTGGGCACGTTCACGGTGATGCGCGGGCAGTCGTACGCCGGGCACGCGCTCGGTGATCTGTCCGCCACCGGCGGCGCCGCTTCCTTCCTCGCCGGGATCAGCCCGCTGTGGGGCTTCGCGGGCACAAGCGTCGTGGCGGCGGGGGTCATGGACATGATCGGGGTCCGCCGTCCGCGCGGGCGCGACCTGGCAACCGGCATCGTGCGCGGTGCCGGGCTCGGCCTTGCCGCCCTGTTCCTCTACTGGGACACCACGCGTACCTCCACGACCGGCGCGCCGATCACGATCCTGTTCGGGTCGATCTTCACGATTGGCAGCTCGATGATCCCGGCGATCGCGGTGCTCAGCATCGTGGCCGTCGGCATCGTGGCCGTGCTGTACCGCCCACTCCTGCTGAGCTCGGTCAGCACCGACCTGGCCGTGGTACGCGGAGTGCCGGTGCGCATCGCCGGCGCGCTCTGCCTGGCCGCGATAGCGCTCGCGGTCTCCCTGTCGGCGATCACGATCGGCGCCATCCTCAGCACGGCGCTGCTCGTGGGGCCCGCGGCGACCGCGCTGCGCCTGACCAGCAGGCCCGGCCTGGTGCTGCTGTGGTCGGGGCTGATCGGCATCGTGGCCACCTGGATCGGTGTGCTGCTCGCCTATGACAGCTACTACTGGCCGCCGGACCGGCAGGGATGGCCGGTCAGCTTCTTCGTCGTCGTGGCGATCATGCTCTTCTATCTGCTTGCGCAGCTCGTCGGTGGCCGCATCCGCCGTGACAGCCGGAACGAGGAGAGGGCATGTTCTCGGGCTTCATGACCGATACCTGGATCGTGGCGACGATGGTGGCGGTCGTCGCCGGGGTCGTCGGGTTCTTCGTGGTGCTGCGGGGATCGGCATTCGTCGCCGACGCGCTGCCGACCGGCGCGTTCGCCGGCGCGGCGGGCGCCAGCCTGATCGGGGTCGACACGCTGCTCGGCCTCGGCGTGTTCTCCCTGCTCGGCGCCATCGGCATCGGCCTGCTCGGCCGTCGCGCGCGGCACGACGTTGCGGTCGCCCTGGCGCTGGTGGTGATGCTCGGCCTCGGCGTGCTGTTCCTGAGCTTCACCACGGAGTACGCGCCGGAGATCTACTCGCTGCTCTTCGGCGAGGTGCTCGGCATCAGCGTGAACGAGATAGCACCGGTCGCCGCGCTCGGCGCGGTGTGCATCGTCGCGATCATGGTGATGTACCGGCCGCTGATGCTCTCCTCGGTGATGCCGGAGCTTGCCGAGGCGCGCGGCGTGCGCGCGTACCGGATCGAGATGTGCTTTCTCGTTGTCCTCGCGCTGGCGACCAGCATGGCGCTCCCCGTGGTGGGCGCCCTGCTGATCTTCAGCCTGATGATCGGCCCGCCGGCCGCCGCCCGGGCTGTCACGAACCGGCCGCTGGTCGCCATGGGCCTGTCCGTGATCATCGCGCTGGCAACTGTGTGGATCGCGATCGCGGTGTCCTATCACACCAACTGGCCGGTGGGCTTCTTCGTCGGCACGATCGCGGCGGTGTGCTACGCGGCCGGGCGGATCTGGACGGCGGTGAGCCAGTCCCGGGTCCGCCGTGTTCCGGCCGGCGCGCCCAGCCCCCGAGTGCGAGCTGATCAGCCCGGATAGCCCGGATAGCCGGGATCGGCGAGAGTCTCCGCTGGCCCCGGGTGCCTGCGCAGCTGCCAGACCAGCAGGCTGCCGAGGGTGACCCCGACCGCGATCGCGGTGGCATGGCCGACGGCGGACACGGCGAGCTGGCTCAGCCCGCCGAAGATGTTGCCGACCCAGACCAGCAGCACGAGGTCGAACGCTGCCGCGCCCCGCGCCAGCCACGAGCCGTACAGCACGGCCACCGCGATCGCGGACACCACCACGTACGAGGGCCCCACGTCGATGAGGTACCGGTCGGCCGCTGGCAGCGACCCGTGGGCCACGCGGTAGCCGACGATGCCCTCGCTGACCAGCGTGCCGATGACGTGCCCGGCCCCGCACACCAGCACGGTTCGCCAGTTGCCGAGCACCTTGTTGGCGCCGAACATGGCGAACGCGATCAGGAACGGCCACGCGAGCCAGTACCCCTGGGTGATGAACGCGGAGGCCACGAGCGAGCCGACCGGGTCGTGCTGGAGGTTGTGCACGCTCGTGCTTGCCCACACGGTGAACGCGCTGAGCTGACGCGGTGACAGCGTCGAGCAGACCGCCTCAGTGATCACAAACCCGATCAGATAGATCCAGGCCACCCCGTAAGACCTGAAGATGTGTTTCAGGTCCGGCCGCCTCATGAAAGCAGCCTAGGTCGCGAACCTGAGGATTCGGCCGCCGGGGACCGGATGCCTGGCCACCCGCCCACCCAGTTCAGAGCCTTGAACGCGAAGCGCGCGGCCCCATGGCTCCGAGCGGCGCGGCTGAGCGAGGGAACGGCGCGTTTGCTGGTATGTGGGCAGCGTACGGGCACGCCAGCCAGAGCCTGACGGCGACAGCGGCGAACTACGACAGTGCGGTGTGGGCCAGTACATCTTTCCTGACGCTGACGGTTCGTGACTGACCTTCGGTTTCCGCCCACTGTCCGTCCACACGGCGCTGGACAGAGTTTGGCGGGCGCGGGCTCGTAGTTGCGGGCCTGTGCCCCGGCTAGCAAGAAAACACCAGGTCAGAGGCTTGACAATTATCGAATCTATGTTCGATAGTTGATCGATGAGGGCGGAGGCCGCGCAGGCTGGGGGAACCGCGCCCGGGGTGGAGCTGTCCTTGGTACGCCGTGCCGCCGGCGCGTCGGGGAAGGCGTCGCCGGGGGAGGCGGTCCTGTCTGACGAGGCCGTACTGCCGGTACTTCCGGCTCTGCGCGGGCTGCTTTCCGGAGGGGCCCTGCGGCGTGGCTCGGTTGTCGCGGTCGGGCAATGGAGCCTGCTCTGCCTGGCGCTGGCCGCGGGGGCCTCGGCGGCGGGGGCGTGGTGCGCGGTGGTAGGGCTGCCGCAGGTCGGGGTGGCGGCAGCGGCGGAGGTGGGCCTGGACCCGGACCGGATGCTGCTGGTCGCGGACCCCGGCACCGGCTGGCCACAGGTGGTGGCCTCTCTTCTTGATGGCTGTGAGCTCGTGTTGCTCCGCCCGCCGGACCGGCCGTCCGCCCAGGTCCGGCGGCGGATCGAGGCCACCGTGCGCCGCTTCGGCGGCGTTCTCGTGGTGGCGGGGGAGTGGGACGGTGCGCAGGCCCGGCTGTCCGTCGCCCAGCAGGAGTGGGCGGGGATCGGGACCGGCCACGGGCGGCTGCGCGCCCGCCGGGTCCAGGTCGTCGCGGACGGCAGAGGCGGGGCGGTGCAGCCTCGGGCCCGGTGGCTGTGGCTTCCCGGACCCGACGGCTCGGTCTCCGTCGCGGACGAGGCCAGAGCCGCTCACGACCCGTTCTGGCCCGAAATAAGGAGTACCGGTTGAAGCCCGTCGGTGACGCGCCGTCGCGGGTGCTCGTGGTGTGGTGCCCGGACTGGCCTGACCAGGGGACGGAGGGCGCGCGGGCCTTCGAGCAGGTGGTGGCCGCGGTGGAAGAGCTCTGCCCGCGGGTCGAGGTGCTGTACCCGGGCGCCTGCGCCCTCGGCGCCCGCGGGCCGGCCAGGTATTTCGGCGGGGAAGAAGTGCTCGCGAGGAAGATCATCGGCGGTGTTGCCTGCCGCGGTTTCTCCTGCCGGGCCGGTGTCGCCGACGGCATGTTCGCCGCGCGGCTCGCCGCCCAGGCCGAGACGCCGGATACGGTACTGATCGTCGCGCCTGGCGAGACGCCGGCCTTCCTCGCCCCGCAGCCGGTCAGCACGCTGGAGGACCCGGAACTGGCCGACTTGCTGCCCCGGCTGGGCATCAGGACGCTGGGCGAGTTCGCCGCGCTGCCGGCGGCCGAAGCCGGGAACAGGTTCGGCGCGCAGGGAGCGCTCGCGCACCGGCTGGCGCGCGGCCTGGATGCCCGGCCGCTGGTGCCCCGCCCGCCAGCTGCCGACCTGTCTGTTTCCATGGAGTTCGACCCGCCGGCCGGGCAGTCCGAGCCGGTGGTGTTCGCCGCCAAGGCGCTCGCGGAGCAGATGCACGCGGGCCTGGCCGCCAAGGGGCTCGCCTGCGTACGCGTGCAGGCGCAGGTGACCTGCGCCGACGGTCAGGAACTCACCCGGTTGTGGCGGCACGACGGGCTGCTTTCCGCGCTGGCGGTGGCCGAGCGGGTGCGCTGGCAGCTGGCCAGCTGGCAGCCGGTCCGTGGCGACGCGGACGAGGGGGCCGCGGACGAGGGGGACGCGGACGAGGGGGCCGCGGACGAGGGGGCCGCGGACGAGGGGGCCGCGGTCGGCGGGATCACGCTGCTGCGGCTCG
>JASHQP010000290.1 GCA_030039095.1 Streptosporangiaceae bacterium | reverse complement strand
CCGGCGAGCCGCTGCCGGAGCTGACTGGGCTGACCGGGCTGACCGGGCCGGCCGGCGCGGCCGGGCGGCTGGGTGTGTCGATGGGCATCGCGGGCCGGCCGGCGCACGGGTCCACGGCCGAGGAACTGCTCGAGGCGGCGGACGCCGGCCTTGTCCGGGCCAAGCGCGCCGGGGGCAACAGGATCGCCATCCACGTCGAGGAGCGGATGATCCTGAAGAGCAGCTACTACCCACGGCCCTCGCTGCACCGCCTCACGAAGCTCGCCAGGCGGACCGGGCGGCCGGAGGCCAGCCTGCTGCGGGAGGCGCTGGACGATTACCTCGCCGGCAATCAGGACCTGCTTTAGCGGGCAAGTAGTGTAACGAAATCGACTCAATAACGAGCCGAGACTCAACTTCCTGCCCGGATCCGGGCAGGAAGTTGGCATGGGGGCAGACGCGGGGACAGGATTGCCCGGTGCGTGACCGCGAACTCGTCGACCGGGTGGCCGGCTCCACGGGCCTGACGCCCGCCGAGGCGGCGCGGGTGGTCGAGGACGTACTGGCCTGGTACCGGGAGCCGGTCGAGGAGTACGTCCGGCGCCGTCACGCGTATCACCGGCTGTACGGCAAGCGCAATCCGGAGATCTTCGCACTGATCGCCGGCGAGCTGGCCGACCGCCTGGTCGCGGCGCCACCTCTGTCGCAGCGCCAGCTGCGCCGGATCATCTACGGCTGAACACTGGGGAGCAACCTGCATGTGCGGAATCGTCGGCTACATCGGCAACCAGAACGCGGCGCCCATCCTGATCGAGGGCCTGTCCCGGCTGGAGTACCGGGGGTACGACTCGGCCGGGATCGCGATCCTGGGCGCGCGGGACACCCAGGTCTTCCGCCGAGTCGGCCGTGTCCGTGACCTCGAGGCTTCGCTGCCCAGGCGCCTGGCCGGCAAGGTCGGCATCGGGCACACCCGCTGGGCCACCCACGGCCCGGCCACCGAGGAGAATGCCCACCCGCAGACGAGCGAGGACGGGCGGATCAGCGTCGTGCACAACGGCATCATCGACAACGCAGCCTCGCTGCGCGAGCGCCTGGACGCCAAGGGCGTCAAGTTCACCTCCGAGACCGACACCGAGGTCATCGCGCACCTGATAGCGCGCTCCGAGGCACCCACGCTCGAGGGCGCCGTCCTCGACGTGCTGTCCCGGATCACCGGCACGTACGCCATCGCCGTGCTCGACACGCAGCACCCCGACCGCCTCGTGGTCGCGCGCAACGGCTCCCCGCTGATCCTCGGCGTCGGCGACCGGGAGATGTTCGTGGCCAGCGACCTGTCGGCGCTGGTCCGGCACACAACCTCGGTCGTGCACCTGGACGACGGCGAGCTGGCCACGGTGAGCGCCAGCCAGTTCCGCACGTTCAGCCAGGAGCAGGAGAACACCGAGAAGATCCCGACCACGATCGACGTCGACCTCGAGGACGTGGGGCTCGGCGGCTACCGGCACTACATGCGCAAGGAGATCATCGAGCAGCCCTCCACGATCGAGCGGATGCTGCGGGGCCGGCTGGACGAGCGGTTCGGCACCGCACGGCTCGACGGGCTGAACCTCGGCCCGCGCGAGCTGCGCTCGTTCCGGCGGGTGAAGATCCTCGGCTGCGGATCCGCGTTCTACGTGGGCCAGATGGGGGCCGCGATGATCGAGGAACTGGCCCGCGTTCCCGCCGACGCCGAGCCGGCGTCGGAGTTCCGGTACCGGAACCCGATCGTCGAGCCCGACACGCTGTACGTGGCGGTGAGCCAGTCCGGTGAGACCGCGGACACGGCGTTCGCCGTGCAGGAGGTCAAGCGCAAGGGCGGCCAGATCGTCGGGCTGGTCAACGTGGTGGGCTCCACGATCGCCCGCGAATGCGACGGCGGCGTCTACCTGCACGCCGGGCCCGAGGTGGCGGTCGCGTCGACCAAGGCCCTCACGCACATGGGCATCGGCTTCGCGCTGCTCGCGCTCTGCCTGGCCCGGGTGCGCGACCTGTCGATCGCCGACGGCCAGCGCGTCATCGCCGGGCTGCGCAAGGTGCCCGCCCAGATCGAGGAGATCCTCTCCGGCGAGGAGCACATCGCCGCCGTCGCCCGGGGGCTGTCCGGCGCGGAGAGCCTGTTCTTCATCGGCCGGGTCCGCGGGTTCCCGGTGGCACGCGAGGGCGCGCAGAAGTTCAAGGAGATCTCCTACCGGCACGCCGAGGCGTACCAGACCAGCGAGCTCAAGCACGGCCCGCTGGCGCTGATCTGCGAGGACCTGCCGACCGTGGCCATCCTGCCGGCCGACGAGCTCACCGACAGGAACATCGCGGCGATGCAGCAGATCGTCGCGCGCAAGGGCCCGCTGGTCGCGGTCACCCATCCCGGCGTCGACATCGGCGAGCTCGACGTCCCCCGCATCGTCGTGCCCAAGAACGAGCGCGAGCTCGACCCGATCCTGCTGACGGTCCCGCTGCAGCTGATGGCCTACCACGCGGCGCTGGCGCTCGGCCACGACATCGACAAGCCGCGCAACCTCGCCAAGTCCGTCACCGTGGAGTAGCCATAACAGCTGCTTCTGGTCACGAGAAGAACTAGCTGTTGGACTTCTGGCTGGGCTGCCCGGACACTGGAAGTGGAGGCAGAAACCGAGAAGAAGGCGAGGTTCACATCGTGACCGGACGCGAGCGCGCACAGCAGCCCGAGGACCTGGCCAGGCTGTTCGTGCAACGGGCGCTGGAACGTGACGCCGACGGGCTGGCCGACCTGTACGAGCCCGGCGCCGTCCTCGCCTACCCGCCCGGCCAGCAGACGGTCGGGCGGGAAGCGATCCACGAAGTGTTCTCGGCCATGCTCGCCGCGGCGCCGCCGTTCAAGGTCGAGGAGCCGCTGCCGACGCTGCGTTTCGGCGACCTGGCCCTGACCTCCACCCGGCCGGCGGACGGCACCGGCGGCCGGGTCCAGGTCGCGCGGCGCCAGCCGGACGGCAGCTGGCTGCGCATCATGGACCGCCCGGAAGCACCGCGCTGACGCCCGGCACCTCACTGGCCCGCGGTCGACCCGGCCTGGCCGCTCGTGTCATGCTCATCCGATGTCGCAGCACTCCGTGGATGTGGCCGTCATCGGCGCTGGCCTGGCCGGCCTGGTCACCGCGCGCGACGTCGCGGCCGCCGGGCTCGACGTTCTGGTCCTCGAGGCCAGGAACCGGGTGGGAGGCCGGCTGCTCAACGCCCCCCTGCCCGGCGCCGACGGCGAGATCGTGGAGGCCGGGGGCCAGTGGGTCGGGCCGGGCCAGGACCGGATCGCCAGCCTCATCACCGAGCTCGGCCTGGCGACGTTCCCCACCTATGACACCGGCGACAAGCTCGCCGAGCTCAGGGGCTCCCGGAGCCGTTACGGCGGGCGCGTTCCCCGGCTGAACCCGGCCGTGATCGCCGACATCGGGCAGAGCCAGGTGCGCCTGGACCGGGCCGCCCGGCGGGTGCCGCTCGACGCACCGTGGGCCGCTCCCGGCGCGGCGCGGCTCGACGGCCAGACGTTCGCGACCTGGCTGAACCGCCGGGCCGCCACCGCCAGCGGCCGCGCATTCAGCCGGCTGGTGACCGAGGCGGTGTGGGCCGCGGAGCCCGAGGACATGTCGGCGCTGTGGGCGCTGTTCTACATCCACTCCGGCCGGGGCGTCGACTCGCTGATCAACACCACCGGCGGCGCGCAGCAGGACCGCATCGTCGGCGGGTCGCAGCGGATCGCGCTGGAGCTCGC